>JALVDO010000022.1 GCA_027008975.1 Saprospiraceae bacterium
TATTGATGGGCCATTCAATGAATTTGTTGGCGAGATTCAGGAAATAAATGAAGAAAAGAAAAAATTAAAAGTCATAGTGAAAATATTTGGTCGTGGTACTGAAGTGGAGCTTGGCTTTATGCAAGTTGAAAAACAATCTTAAATAATAATATAACAGGTTTTAGTTTCTCCTTTTTGGAGAATGCTTCCCTAAAGTCGGTTAAAACGCAAAGAAAATGGCTAAAGAGATAGAAACTTATGTCAAAGTTCAGGTGAGAGGAGGTCAAGCGAATCCATCTCCACCGGTTGGGCCTGCCTTGGGTGCCAAGGGAGTCAATATCATGGAGTTTTGTAAGCGTTTTAATGCGCAAACACAAGACAAGCAAGGTCAGGTATTACCCGTTGTTATTACCGTTTACAAAGACAAATCTTTTGATTTTGTCATCAAAACCACTCCTGCTGCGGTGCAACTTCTTGCTGCCGCTAAATTGAAAAAGGGGTCTTCTGAGCCAAACCGCGATAAAGTGGCTACTCTGGATTGGGAGGACTTGAGACCTATCGCCGAGAGCAAAATGGCGGATCTCAATGCTTTTGATGTAGAGAAGGCAATGCATATGATTGCAGGTACAGCTCGAAGTATGGGAATTGTTATCAAAAACAATCCATTTGTGACTGAAGTAAATTAATTTATTGGTAATTACTTACCACCTCATGGCTTAAATCAAAAGATTTAATTACTCGCAGGTGTCCATTTTTAGACAAAAATGGTGTGCTCGTAAGTAGTTGCATTTATAAACCGTAGGGAGCTTTTAACAAAAGCGTTTGTACCTCAAAATTTTTAATAATGGCTAAAGTTGGAAAAAGACGTGCAGCAGCAAATGCAAAAGTAGATGCTGAAAAGTTGTACGCACTCAATGACGCAATGGCGCTGGTCAAGGAAGTTAATACTGCAAAATTTGACGCTTCTGTTGACCTACACGTTCGACTGGGCGTTGACCCAAGAAAACAGGATCAAGGTATCCGCGGAACGGTCGTATTGCCACACGGGACAGGTAAAACAAAGAAAGTTTTGGTTCTGTGTACGCCTGACAAAGAAAAAGAAGCGCTTGACGCAGGTGCTGATTATGCCGGACTGGATGAGTTTATTACTAAAGTACAAGGAGGCTGGACAGATATTGACGTCGTTATCGCAATGCCCCAGGTGATGGCAAAGGTAGGACGTATCGGTCGTATTCTCGGTCCTAGAGGTTTGATGCCAAACCCCAAAACAGGCACCGTGACGATGGATGTGGCTGCTGCAGTTAATGACGTGAAAGGAGGTAAAATTGCCTTCCGTGTTGATAAATTTGGAATTATTCATGCTTCAATTGGTAGAGTTTCTTTCCCAGCCGAACATTTGGCAGGAAACGCAAAGGAGTTGTTGACGACACTGGTTAAGATGAAACCATCTTCTGCTAAGGGGACTTATATGAAATCAGTCGCAGTAGCAAGTACGATGAGTCCGGGTATAAAGATAGATACAAAATCTATTTAATTCAGTAGTATTTTTAAAATCGAAAAAAATGACTAGAGCAGAAAAAATAGCATCTGTTGAAGGCTTGAAGGAGAAGTTTGATAACTCAACGTTTTTTTATATTACTGACGCCTCGACTTTAACAGTAGAAGAAATAAATAACTTCAGAAGAATGTGTCACGCCAAAGGTGTTGAGATGAAAGTGGTGAAAAACACCCTTGCCATTAAAGCCTTAGAGACCTTCCCTGAAGCAAAGAATTATGCGCCCCTATTCGAGGCGCTGAAAGGACCTACAGCCATCCTCTTTACCGAAACAGCAAATGTCCCTGCACACCTTATTAAGGAGTTCAGAGGTAAAGACGGCGAGTATCCGATTTTGAAGGCTGCATACATCGAATCCAGCATTTACATGGGGGATGATCAGGTAGCAGTCCTCGCAGCATTGAAATCTAAAGAAGATTTGATTGGCGAGGTGATTGGCTTGTTGCAATCTCCTGTCAAGAACGTATTGGGATCACTCCAGTCTGGTGGAAACACCATCATGGGCTTGTTGAAAGCACTTGAAGAACGTGGCGAGTAATTCTAACGTATTTAATTTAATTAATAGGCTTCCAAGCTTTTCGCACGATATTTTATCGTAAAAAAACTTAAAAAATAAAAAAATCATGGCAGATCTTAAAGCATTTGCAGAGCAATTAGTAAACCTTACTGTTAAAGAAGTAAGTGAATTGGCTGACATTTTGAAAGATGAGTACGGTATTGAACCGGCAGCAGCTGCAGTAGCAGTAGCAGGTCCCGCAGCAGGTGGGGCAGCAGGAGAGGCCGCAGCAGAAAAAACTGACTTCGACGTAGTGTTGACATCAGCTGGTGCAGGTAAATTGAAAGTGGTCAAAGAAGTGAAAAATCTTCTCGGTCTTGGCTTGAAAGACGCCAAAGACTTGGTTGACGCTGCTCCTAGTACATTGAAAGAAGGGCTTCCTAAGGAAGAAGCAGAGAAAATCAAGGAGGCTATCGAAGCCGCTGGAGGTACCGTCGAACTTAAATAATAGTTCATTGAACCATCATCTTAGTGGTGGTTTTACGACATAAAGGCTTAGCGAATAGGTATATGATTCGCTAAGCCTGTTGTCGTCTATTAATACCGGAGTCTTCATGTAGACTCCCGTTGTTCCATGTAGCATCTTTGCGGTATGGACGATGTATTATGAGATTGTAGAAATTAAAGCTGCAGTATCATAGTATAAACAAAAATAGAGGTGGTTGATAGGATGAGGTGTTTTCTCCTTTTCCATCCAATCATTGCCTGTTAATTTTTTCGTAAATTAAATTTTGCAAATGGCATCAAACGGCAACGTACAAAGCGCAGAAAGCAAACGAGTAAGCTTTGGCAAAATCAAGCTTTCCTCTCAATATCCGGATTTTTTGGAAATCCAATTAAAATCGTTCCAAGAGTTTTTTCAATTGGAAACGACCCCGGAAAATCGAACAGATGAAGGATTATTTCGAGTCTTTCAGGAAAACTTCCCTATCACTGATGCGAGAAACATCTTTGTTCTCGAATTTTTGGACTACTTTATTGAACCGCCTCGTTACTCTATTTCAGAGTGCGTTCAAAGGGGACTGACCTATAGCGTCCCTTTGAAAGCAAAACTGAAGTTGTCTTGTAACGATGAAGAGCATATTGATTTCCAAACCATCGTTCAGGATGTTTTTTTGGGGAATATTCCTTATATGACTCCAAAGGGAACTTTTGTGATTAATGGTGCAGAGCGCGTAATCGTCTCGCAATTGCACCGTTCTCCAGGGGTGTTCTTCGGGCAAAGTTTCCACCCGAACGGTACGAAGATTTATTCTGCACGTATTATTCCATTTAAAGGTGCATGGATGGAATTTGCCACTGATATTAATACGGTGATGTACGCTTATATCGATCGTAAAAAGAAATTCCCGATTACAACATTGCTTAGGGCTATCGGATTCGATACGGATAAGTCTATTTTGGATATTTTCGATCTGGCAGACGAAATAGAAGTCAATGAGAAAAACCTGAAGGCTGCCATCGGGCGTAAGTTAGCGGCTAGGGTGTTGCGTAGTTGGAATGAGGATTTCGTCGATGAGGACACTGGAGAGGTTACTACCATTACCCGTAACGATATCCTTTTGGAGCGCGATGTGGAGTTGAATGAAGATAATATTCAATTGCTGATGGACATCGATTGTGATACCATCATTTTACAGAAGGAAGACATCGAAGTGGATTATTCTGTCATCTTTAACACACTTCAAAAAGATCCTTCCAGTTCCGAAATTGAAGCAGTTGCCTATATTTACAGACAATTAAGAGGCACCGATCCACCGGATGATGAGACTGCCCGCGGTATCATTGATAAGTTGTTCTTTTCTGATAAACGATACAACCTAGGAGAAGTCGGACGCTATAAAATTAATAGAAAGTTACAGGGAGAGACTCCGGATGATACGTTGGTGTTGACCAAGGAGGACATTATTTCCATCGTTAAGTATTTGGTTCGTTTGATGAATCAAAAAGCGGAAATTGATGATATCGACCACCTGAGTAACCGACGAATCCGTACCGTTGGTGAGCAGCTTTATGCTCAGTTTGGCGTTGGTTTGGCTCGTATGGCAAGAACCATCCGCGAGCGTATGAATGTACGGGATAACGAAGTCTTTACCCCAATTGATTTGATTAATGCGAGGACGCTTTCCTCTGTGATTAATTCCTTTTTTGGTACGAGCCAGTTGTCCCAGTTTCTCGATCAGACCAATCCGCTATCGGAGATTACCCATAAGCGTAGAATCTCTGCCCTGGGACCCGGAGGTCTATCTAGAGAGCGTGCGGGATTTGAGGTGCGTGACGTCCACTATTCTCACTATGGGCGATTGTGTACAATTGAAACACCGGAGGGACCCAATATCGGATTGATATCGACCTTATGTGTACACGCTAAGGTCAATAAGATGGGCTTTCTTGAAACGCCTTATCGAAAGGTTGAGGATGGCAAGGTGGATATTGAGCACATGGCACAATACCTCTCCGCTGAAGGAGAAGATTACGCAATTATCGCTCAGGCTAATGCACCAATTGACTCCAAGGGAGCTTTTATCTCCGACAGAATTAAGTGTAGGGAACACGGTGAATTCCCCGTTCTGACACCCGACAAGGTAGAGTATATGGATGTCGCTCCCAATCAGATTGTGGGCGTTTCTGCATCTATGATTCCGTTCCTTGAGAACGATGATGCCAACCGTGCCTTGATGGGCTCGAATATGCAGCGTCAGGCAGTACCTTTGATTCGTCCTAACTCACCAATCGTCGGAACCGGACTTGAAGGTAAGGTGGCCAGAGACTCGCGAATGGTTATCAACGCAGAAGGTGACGGCGTTGTCGAATACGTCGATGCCAACGAAATTATCATTCGGTACGACAGAACAGAGGAAGATCAGTTGGTCTCTTTCGAGGATGACCGTAAGACTTATAAATTGACCAAATTCTTGCGTACCAACCAGGGTACCTGTATCAATCTGAAGCCCATCGTCCGAAAGGGTGATCGAGTTCACAAGGGAATGGTGCTTTGTGATGGCTATGCAACAGATAAAGGTGAATTGGCTCTGGGGCAAAACCTAAAGGTAGCCTTCATGCCTTGGAAGGGATATAACTTTGAGGATGCTATCGTTCTTTCAGAGCGTGTGGTTCGGGAAGATATTTTCACTTCCCTGCATATTCAGCACTTTGAGTTGGATGTGCGGGACACGAAATTGGGCGAAGAGGAATTGACAAATGATATTCCAAACGTCAGCGAAGAGGCAACTAAGGACCTCGATGAAAATGGTATCATCAGAATCGGCTCATGGGTCAAAGAGGGAGACATCATTATCGGAAAGATTACACCTAAAGGGGAATCTGATCCGACTCCTGAAGAGAAATTGCTAAGAGCTATTTTTGGGGACAAAGCAGGAGATGTAAAAGATGCATCACTAAAGGCTTCTCCTTCTACCAAAGGAGTGATTATTGATAAACAGTTGTTTGCAAGAGCTAAGAAGGACAAGAGTCAGAAAGAGGCGGAGAAGAGCATATTGGATAAGTTGGAGGACGAGCACAAAATCGCGGTGAATGAGTTGAAAACCATTCTTATCGACAAGTTGATGCGTCTGCTCGATGGTATGAAGACTGAAGGGATTAAAAGTGTTTATTCCGAAGAATTTGTCCCCGCAGGTACACCGTTTACACAAGCCCTCTTGCGGGAAATAGATTATTTGTCGGTCGATTATTCCAATTGGACATCTGATGAGAAGATTAACAAGCTCATTGTTAAGCTCCTTCACAATTACAATATTAAATACAACGAGGAAGTAGGCCGCTTCAAGCGCGAACACTTCAACGTCAGTATTGGTGATGAATTGCCGGCGGGAATCCTGAAATTAGCCAAGGTCTATATGGCTAAGAAACGCAAACTTAAAGTGGGAGACAAGCTCGCAGGACGTCACGGTAATAAAGGAATTGTTTCCAGAATCGTAAGGGTGGAAGATATGCCTTTCCTCGAGGATGGAACACCTGTTGATATTGTTCTGAATCCTTTGGGTGTACCTTCCAGGATGAACCTCGGCCAGATTTTTGAGACGGTACTCGGATGGGCAGGAGAGAAGCTCGGGATGAAGTTTGCAACGCCAATCTTTGACGGTGCAAGCCAAGAAGAGATCGAAGCCTATATCCAAAAGGCTGAATTGCCAAGCTTGGGACAGGCTTATCTTTATGATGGTGAAACGGGTGACCGATTCCACCAGCAGGCGACCGTCGGTGTGATTTACATGCTGAAGTTGTCGCATATGGTCGACGATAAGATGCACGCAAGATCCATTGGACCTTACTCCTTGATTACACAACAGCCATTGGGTGGTAAAGCCCAATTCGGTGGTCAGCGTCTTGGAGAGATGGAGGTTTGGGCATTGGAGGCATTCGGCGCCGCTAATATCCTACGGGAGTTGCTAACCATTAAATCTGATGATATTAATGGTCGGGCCAAGGCTTATGAAGCGATAGTGAAAGGCGATAATTTGCCGGAGCCAAATATTCCTGAGTCGTTTAACGTATTGTTACACGAATTGCGAGGATTGGCACTTGATGTTAAGTTCGATTAGTAGAAAATAGAGGCGATGCCCGCCTTGGGAAAAGCGGGCATCGCCTTCAGTATATTTTATTTCATTCCATAAGGATAAAAATTCTTATATGTCTTTTAAAAAGAATGATAGTATTCAAACACAGCAGTTTGATTCAATAACCATCAGCCTTTCTTCTCCGGATGATATCCTGGAGAGATCTTACGGTGAAGTTTTAAAACCTGAAACAATTAATTACCGTTCCTACAAGCCGGAGAGAGACGGTTTGTTTTGTGAACGTGTATTCGGTCCTGTGAAGGATTACGAATGTTATTGTGGTAAATATAAACGAATCAGATACAAAGGAATCGTTTGCGATCGATGTGGTGTTGAGGTGACAGAAAAAAAGGTGCGTCGTAATCGTATGGGACACATCCGATTGGTCGTTCCTGTTGTCCATATTTGGTTTTTTAAGTCTCTTCCCAATAAGATTGCTTATCTCTTAGGATTGTCTTCTAAGAAGTTGGAGACCATTATTTATTACGAGCGTTATGCTGTTATTCAGCCGGGTGTAAAGGAAAAAGATGGCATTCAACGTTTAGATTTACTGACTGAGGAGGACTATCTCGATATTCTGGACAGACTCCCTGCAGATAATCAACTATTGGATGATTCCGATCCGGATAAGTTCATCGCCAAGATGGGTGCAGAGGCCGTTCGCGACCTGCTGACGGGCTTGGATTTGGACCAATTGTCCTATGACCTGCGTCATCAAGCAAATACAGAGACTTCCCAACAACGTACTTCAGAGGCACTCAAGCGTTTGAGAGTCGTGGAGGCTTTCCGTGATGCTCAAAAACGCATCGAGAATAAACCTGAGTGGGCAGTTATCCAATATCTACCCGTCGTGCCACCCGATTTGAGACCTTTGGTCTTATTGGACGGAGGTCGTTTTGCCAGCTCCGACTTGAATGATTTGTATCGAAGGGTTATTATTCGAAACAACCGTTTGAAGCGATTATTGGAGATTAAAGCACCGGAAGTTATCCTGCGTAATGAGAAGCGTATGCTACAGGAGGCAGTAGATTCTCTCTTCGATAACTCCCGAAAATCTAATGCGGTAAAGGCAGAAGGTGGGCGTTCGCTGAAGTCATTGAGTGATATTCTGAAAGGAAAGCAAGGCCGATTCCGTCAAAATCTGCTCGGTAAGCGTGTTGACTATTCCGGTCGTTCCGTGATTGTCGTGGGGCCTACCCTAAAATTACACGAATGCGGTATTCCCAAAGGAATGGCTGCAGAATTATTCAAGCCGTTTGTGATTAGAAAATTGCAGGAGCGGGGTATCGTTAAGACGGTCAAATCTGCCAAAAAATTAGTCGATAGAAAGGATCCCGTCATTTGGGAAATCTTGGAAAATATAATGAAGGGGCATCCGGTTTTACTCAATCGGGCACCGACGCTTCACCGGTTGTCAATACAGGCTTTCCAGCCAAAGTTGATTGAGGGAAAGGCAATTCAGCTACACCCCTTGGTTTGTGGTGCCTTCAACGCCGACTTTGATGGTGACCAGATGGCGGTACACGTACCATTATCACAGGCTGCCATTTTGGAAGCACAGGTATTGATGCTTTCAGCTCATAACATGCTGAACCCTCAGAATGGTACTCCTATCACCCTGCCGTCACAGGATATGGTATTGGGCTTGTATTACATTACTAAGGAGAAATTCTCGACGGATAATGAAATTGTACAAGGAGAAGGAAGCCGCTTCTATTCTCCTGAAGAAGTTATCATCGCCTTTAATGAAGGTCGACTTGATTTACACGCTAGCATTGAGGTGTTTGGGAATGTGGAAAACGAGGAAGGTGAATTGGTACGAAAATTAATCAAGACAACCACAGGACGGGTTATTTTCAACCAGTCCGTACCGGAGCAAATCCCTTTTGTCAATGAATTACTGACAAAAGGTAACTTGAAGCGAGTCATTTCTGATATTTTGGACAGAACGAACTTTGCAATTACCGCAGAGTTTTTGGATGCTATCAAGAATCTTGGATTCTACTGGGCATTCAAGGGTGGTTTATCCTTCAACCTTGGAGACCTCATTACTCCTACGAAGAAAGCTGAGATGCTTAAAAACGCCCAGGAGGAGGTGGATGAAATCTGGGAAAATTACAACATGGGATTCATCACCAATACGGAACGATACAATCAGATTATTAATAAATGGACAGAGGTCGATGCTGCTATCACTAATAACTTGATGGATGAGTTGGCTGCGCATAAGCAAGGCTTCAACTCCGTATACATGATGCTGGATTCCGGTGCCCGTGGTTCCAAACAACAGATTAAGCAGTTGTGTGGACTGAGGGGGTTGATGGCGAAACCAAAAAAATCAGGTGCCGAAGGTGGTGCGGTTGTCGAAAACCCAATCCTTGCCAATTTTGTGGATGGACTTTCCGTATTGGAGTACTTTATCTCTACACACGGTGCGCGAAAAGGTTTGGCGGATACGGCTTTGAAAACAGCTGATGCCGGTTATTTGACAAGGCGTTTGGTGGATGTCGCACAGGATGTCGTAGTCATGGAGGATGATTGCCATACCCTGCGGGGAATGGAGACGACGGCTTTGGTCGAAAACGATAAAGTCATCGAGCCATTGGCGGATAGAATCATGGGACGCTATACTCTGTATGATATCGTTCATCCGGAGACCGGCGAAGTCATTGTCAAAGAGAATGAAATCATTGATACTAAGACATCAAAATATATAGAGGAAGTGGGGATTGAATCAGTCACCATTCGTTCGGTGTTGACCTGTAGTGTCAAGAGGGGTGTCTGTACCAAGTGTTACGGTAAAAACCTCGCAACCGGTCGCGTTTCCGAGATTGGAGATGCCGTCGGAATTATCGCTGCTCAATCCATTGGTGAGCCGGGTACACAGCTGACGTTGAGAACCTTCCACATTGGTGGTGTCGCTTCTCTTTCTAAAACGGAGTCTAATATCGTCTCTAAAGTTGATGGAAAAATCATCTTCGATGGTATTCAGACAGTCGAAAAGAAAGAAAACGGTAAAGATATTCAAGTTGTTCTCTCTCGTACCGGTGAGATTAAGGTCGAAGAAGAAGGTTCCAATCGCTTACTGGCAGTACATCATATTCCCTACGGATCGACACTTTTCGTCAAAGATGGCGAAAAGATTAAAGCAGGAGATGAGATATGCGAATGGGACCCATTTAACGCATCTATCGTTTCGGAATATGACGGTGTCATTCAATTTGATGGTATTGAAGAAGGTGTCACTTGTAGAACGGAGAAAGATGCTCAGACGGGACGTGAGCAGGTAGTCATTATCGAAACTAAGAATAAGCGAATCATTCCTATCATTCGAATCATTTCGAAGAGTGGCGAGGAATTACGAAATTATACCTTGCCGGTAGGAGCACACGTGACGGTTTCTGATGGTGATGCCATTGCTGCCGGTCACAGCATCGTTAAGATACCACGTAGCTCAGGTAAGATTGCCGATATTACCGGTGGTTTACCAAGGGTGACCGAGTTGTTCGAGGCTCGTAATCCTTCCAACCCTGCGATTGTATCTGAGATTGACGGTATTGTGTCCTTCGGACCTAAGATTAAGCGTGGTAACCGCGAGATTATCATTACTTCCAAAGAGGGACAGAAGCGGAAATATCTCGTTAGCCTCTCCAAGCACTTACTGGTACAGGAAGGAGACTTCGTAAGAGCAGGTACTTCCCTTTCGGACGGTGCCATTGCTCCCCGAAATATCCTTAATATTAAGGGACCATTTGCCGTTCAGGCATACTTGGTCAACGGTGTACAGGATGTTTACCGCTCACAGGGTATTACCATCAACAACAAACACATTGAGGTAATTGTCCGACAGATGATGAGTCGGGTAGAAATCGTGGATTCAGGAGATACCTCATTCCTCGTGGGCGAGCCGGTAGAGAAGTACGAATTTTTAGAGAAAAATGACTGGATTTACGATAAGAAAGTCATCACCGATAAGGGCGGATCAAACCGATTGAAGGAAGGGCAGATTGTGACATTGCGTCAATTGCGTGAAGAAAACTCCTTCCTGAAGCGAAACGACCGCAAGATTGTGAAGTTCAGGCCGGCTGTTCCGGCGACTTCCCGACCGTTGCTACTAGGTATCACCAAGTCGTCGGTGGGTACGCGAAGCTGGATTTCAGCTGCATCCTTCCAGGAGACAACCAAGGTGTTGAGTACCGCAGCAATTGGTGCTAAGCAGGATGATTTACTTGGATTGAAGGAGAACGTCATCGTCGGCAAGAAGATACCGGCAGGAACGGGAATGAAAGAATTCTCTGACTACTTCGTCACCTCCATGGAGGCGCAGGCAGCTTACGAAGCCCGCAAGGCGCAGGAAGCAATGATGGAATCTGAGGGCGGCGACTTCTCCGATGACGATATTGTCCTCGCTGTCGAAAACGACGGGGAATAAAAAAAAGCCTTCTCGAAAATCGAGAAGGCTTTTTTTGTACCCGCGCTTTGAGCGAACAAGGTGATAACTTCTAAGCTAAAGTCTCCTGAAGAGGCTTTGGCGAGAAGGTGTCAACTTAAGAGCGAACGATTTTTCAAAGAAATAGACACCCCGATCCCCGAGCTGACGCAGGAAGACCGGGGAGCGGATTTGGGAACAAGATTTCTTTTTCATAAGCCGGCTCGGGGATTCTTCCTAAGGTCAGCTCCCCGATCCTAGATCACGCAGGAACCTCCTTTACAATATAAATAGTTTTTAGTATCTTAGCACTTTAAAAGCAGTGTCATGAAACGTACATGACTAACAATATGGACACACAGGGCAATGATTATTTTAGCTGTTGAGTTCTTTAGCTGTTGAGCTTAACAGCTAAAGAGCTAAAGAACTCAACAGCTAAACAGCTTATTAAAAAATAAACAGATGAAAAATCTACCAATAGGGATTCAAACTTTGAGCAAAATAATCGAAGGTGATTTTGTGTATGTTGATAAAACTGAAATTGCATACAATTTAATTCAGAAAGCAGGATATTATTTCCTCTCCCGTCCGCGTCGATTTGGAAAGAGTTTGTTTTTAGATACACTTAAAGATATATTCGAAGGCAAAAAGGAGCTTTTCAAAGGATTGTATATCTATGATAAATGGGATTGGGAGGTGAAGTATCCGGTGCTAAAAATAAGTTTGGGGTCGGGTGTTCTTAAAAATATAGAAAAATTAAATAAAAGATTGAATAGTACTCTGGAAGATGCCGCGTGTTCTCTATCGGCTTTTTTTTAATTCATACGTCTTAAACCAGTAAAAAAATGCTTCTGGGTTAGACTTTTTTAGTTTATTTAATTTATTATTCATCGGCTTATCAATTAGCCATTCTTTCATCTGCAATGGATTGCTAAATCTTTCAATTTTTACTGAATTGTTTTCAATCAACGTAACAAGATAAGCTATTTTTGATGCTTGTACAATTGCTTTTTCAATGTGATAATTCTCAGAGAAAATATATGCTCGTATTCTTCGAATACCTGATTGTAATTCTTCAAAGTCACCTTTCCCATCTGTTCCCCTACTTGCTATACAAAGACATGTTTGATAAATATCTCCAATAACATTTTGTTCGGTGATATTCTCTAAATTTCTGTATGATAACTCGGCTTTAGCAAATTTATAAAAAGTGTTTTTCACGATATTTAAATCATCTACTTTATCGAATAGATTTCCAACATCGTAAAGTTGTTTAATGATTTCCATACTCATACTGTTTCCTCTTTTCAGATAAGGAATTCCAGTTGTATATGGAGCAAAAGCAGTTAATTTATCTCCTAAAATATCTTCCAAAGAAGGAATGTTAACCAATAAGGGGTTGTCTATCATCGGAACAAACTCAGATTGTATTGGCAATTGAATGATATTTTGATAATTTGTTCTTTCAAATAAAATGTCAAGTAAAATATAGTCCTCCGCTTTGTTTGATCTATGAATTGGGGTATAGAAAAATTTGTAATGTTCCTTTTTTATCTTTGAATTTACATTTCTTCGTTGTAACTCTTTTCTTATAAAACCTTTCTCTGCTGCAATCAAATTTAAAATATCATCAAGTTTTTTGTCCTCCTTTGGTAAAATAATATCAATGTCTATCGAAAGTCTTTTATTTGAATTGAAATGTAACATTAATGCTGTTCCACCCTTAAACACAAAAGGTAAATTATATTCAACAAGACCTTTCTAAAAGAAGTAACGCATGAATGACTTTTTCAATTAGAATTTTATCCGCTTTTCTATTTTCTTTAGAAATCGTGTTAATCCATTCTATTGTTATTTTCTCCTGATTTATCATTTTTTAGCAAATTGTATTTTTAGCTACAAATTTGACTTATAAAATCTTTTATTTCTTCTTTTTTCCCTCTTCTATTTGCATAACGAAATAATTTACCTAGGTTCAACGAATACTTTGAAAAAGCATTTTTGTAAATAGTCTTCATTTCGTTTCCTTGATAAGCTGTAAATATTACATCATCACAAAAAATATCAACTAATACTTTTTCTAAGGATATTGTATTTCCACTTTTTGTGTTTATTATAGGGGCTTCTGTAATTAATGATTTTACAATAATTGTATCTTCATTTTCTGTAATATACCTGTCAAAAACTTCCTTTGATGGTTCTAAAAAAACATTCATATTTTGTTCTTTTAGAAAGGCGAAAACAGATTTTGCAGCATCTTTTTCAACTTCTACTATCATGAAATTTTGATTGGTTTGATGTATCGTAAATTCATTCAAAATTGAAGTATTCCATAGGCATAATTCTAAGAAAGGAAACTCTTTTTTAATTTTTTTATATAAGGATTTTAATTTAGAATTAATTTCAGGAGTAAAGGATCTAATTTTTCTAAGTGAAAAAATTCCTTTACCTACTCTATTAATTATCCCTCTCTTTACTAAAGTGTATATTCTCCAATTGATGGTTGTTTGTTTGATTTCAGGGTTAATGGTTTTGTAGAATTGGCTTATGTCAATAGATTTGAACTCCTCTTTGTTTTCAAAGAAAGATTTAAGCTCTTGAGTATGTAATTTGTCTTTGATAACTTATTTAATTTGTGCAAATATAATAATCTATAAATTGGCAACAAAATAAATTATTGCCAATTTATAGATTTTTGTTTTTTTCCTTGCTGATAGAGAACTCGGGGATAAAGTATATAATCCGTTTGATATTTTGCTTTTTATATCCAACAGATTTGAATTTATGAAATTATTGGTGGAAAACAGGGAATCCATCTTTTTTAATAGACATGTTAAAAACCCAAAATTACTACCTGCCTGAATTAGAAAATTTTATAGCAAATGAAGAAATATTAGACACTTTTGATGTTGATAAAATTGAGTTAGTAGCATTGCTTTGGCAAACGGGATATCTGACCATTACCGAAAAAATCGAAGATGTGTTTGGCGTTGAATACACTTTAGGCATTCCAAATAAAGAAATAAGCATATCGCTAAATAGCCTGTTTGTTTACTTATCTGACAACTCAAACAACTGAAAAGCTAAAACAGCAAAAACGCTTGCTGTATATGCTCCGAAATGCTGACCTGGACGGCTTCAAAGATGCTCTTTTTTCTCTTTTTGCATCCATTCCATACAACAACTTCACCAATAGTAAGCTTCCGGAATACGAAGGATATTATGCGAGCGTAGTATATGCTTATCTTGCAAGCATAGGATTAGACATTATACCTGAAGATACCACCAATATAGGCCGAATAGATTTGTCGGTCAAACTCGAAGGTAAGGTGTTTATTTTTGAATTTAAACTATCGGAAAAAGCGACCGGAAATGCCCTAAAACAAATAAAAGAGCGGCGATATTGGGAAAAATTTCAAGAAGACACGGAGTATATTTACCTCATCGGCATCGAATTTAGTCGCAAGAAAAGGAATATTATCGGTTATGAGTGGGAAAAGATTTAGATATCCTACTCCCGCTCCACCCCCGAAAGGAAAGGAACAAACCGGAAATGACCGTAATCTTTTGTTTCGTATTTTTCCTCGCCGGTTTTGGTGATGACCAGCATTTTTTGGTTTTCTTTGCCGACAGGGATGACCATTTTTCCACCGATATTCAGTTGTTGGAGGAGTTTTTGAGGGATTGTTTCGGCGCCGGCAGTGACGAGTATTTTATCGAAAGGGGCGTATTCGGGTAGTCCTTTGTAGCCGTCTTTGAAGAAAAACCGGATATTGCCGAGGTCGAGTTTTCCT
The DNA here is from genome assembly GCA_027008975.1 of Saprospiraceae bacterium. GTDB lineage: Bacteria > Bacteroidota > Bacteroidia > Chitinophagales > Saprospiraceae > JALVDO01. The sequence continues at coordinate 14,888 of JALVDO010000022.1, forward strand.
AGTAACTTTTGTGCTTTGTGGTAGAGGGCTTCCTGCCTTTCGATGGTGAATACTCTTGCTCCAAGTAGTGCAAGGATGCCGGCTTGATAACCGGAGCCGGTGCCGATTTCCAGTATCTTCTCCTTAGGGTGTACATCCAATAGCTGTGTTTGGAAGGCGACGGTGTAGGGCTGTGAGATGGTTTGCTCGTTGCCGATTGGGAAGGCTTTGTCGGTATAGGCCCATTTTACAAAAGCTGTATCCATAAAGAAATGCCTCGGCAATTGCTGCATTGCCTGTAGGATGTCCTCGTCGTTGATTCCCTTTTTGCGGAGGGTGTCGATTAGCTTTTTTCGCATTCCCTTATGAAGAAAAGTATCTCGCATGGATATTATTTATTTCCACAAAGAACGTAAATTTGCCGCACTCTTCTTACATTTGCGCTGGGCTTTTTGATGGTGACCTGTTAGTAGTGATGCGATTCAACTGCTGCCATTTTCACACAGCACAAATAAAATTAAATTATGGTACAAAAAATTAAATTCGGGACGGACGGATGGCGGGCTATTATCGCCAAAGAATACACGGTAGAGAATGTCACACGAGTGGCTGAAGGGACGGCAAAGTGGGTGAAACAGCGCAATGGAAGCAAGGTGGTGATTGGACACGATTGCCGATTTGGCGGGAAGCTGTTTGCTGAGACGACGGCACGAGTGTTGGGTGCTTATGGCATCAAATCTTATTTGGCACCTGATTTTGTTTCCACGCCGATGGTATCACTAGGTATTGTAAAGACAGGGTCGGATATGGGTGTCGTTATCACGGCAAGTCACAATCCGCCAAGTTATAATGGCTACAAACTCAAATCCAAACTGGGAGGCCCCATGATAGAGAAAGAGGTACTGGAAGTCGAAGCCCTCATCCCCGATAAAGCTATGCAGGAATTGCCGACTATTGCCGAACTAGAGGAGAAAGGACTGGTGGAATACCGCGATTTTGAACAAATATACATCGACCATGTCGAGTCGAATTTTGATATGGAATTGATAAAAAATGCCGGCTTTGGCATTGCTTTCGACCCGATGTATGGTGCCGGACAGCGGGCAATGAAACGCCTCTTCCCGAATGCAGTATTCATCCATAACGACTACAATCCTTCCTTCAAAGGGCAGGCGCCGGAGCCGATATTGCGGAATCTGAGACCCTTCGCCGAACTGATAAAAAAGGACGGAAGTATCAAAGTGGGAATCGCTACCGATGGTGATGCTGACCGTATCGGAATGTTTGATGAGGACGGGCAGTTCGTGGATTCACACCACATCCTGTTGATGCTTTTGATATACAAATTCAAATATCAAAAAGAGCGTGGCAAGGTGGTCGTCTCCTTCTCTGTGACCAACAAGCTGGAGCAATTGGCACGCGAGTACGGATTGGACTATAAAGTCACTAAAATCGGATTTAAATACATTGCCGAAATCATGGCAAATGAGCACGTCATCGTCGGAGGGGAGGAATCCGGCGGATTAGCTGTCAGCGGGCATATCCCCGAACGCGATGGTATCTGGATAGGTATGGTTATCCTCGAATACATGGCACGAACGGGCAAAACGCTTAAAGAATTAGTCGATGAGGTACACGATGCTGTTGGTACTTTTACCTTCGACCGCGATGATTTGCACCTGACGGAAGCAATCAAACAACGCGTTATTGCCGATTGTAAAGCTGGCACTTATAAGTCTTTTGGTGACTATAAAGTGACGCGCGTGGATACCATTGATGGTTTTCGTTTCTATATGGGCGAAGACCGCTGGGTGATGATTCGTCCTTCGGGTACAGAGCCGGTATTGCGCATATATGCACAGGCACCTACTATTGAAGAGACTAGAACAGTATTGGATGTCGTTGAGCGGGCGATTGGGGTTGTTGACTAATTATCGAAAAGCCGCGAATGTGCATTGCACACTCGCGGCTTTTCGATAATCTAATCAAGCCTGCTCGGTGCGACCTGTAGTCGCAAACTGCACACAAGTTTAGGTTTTCAACCTTTCGTTTAGTGCGTTTTTTTAAATTTTTCCTTAATTTTCGGGTACTTAAATGGTGGATTCTAACTATCTATGCATAGAACAGTAGGCTGAAAGCCTATACCACTATCCGCATTGCGACCACAGGTCGCAGCGAGCAGTTTTCATTTACTTTTTTGATGAGGCAAAGATGGGATGCGATTGTTCTACGATTTATATAAATATGTAGAAAATAGAATTATTTTTTTACGATTTATAGAATATCGTTTCTGTTTTGGTTGATTTTTTTTATTTTTGTAAAAGGCTTATTTGCTATTGCCTTAATTGTAAATTATGTATTGCTATGGAAAGGAACAACAATCAAGAAAATTTCTTCAATTATCTCATCAAAAGGTACTCGAAGGAAAAGGTACTCCACGTTATGACGGAGGTCTTAGGCATTAAAAAAGGAGCCGCCTACAAACGCCTTAAAGGCGATACGGCTTTGATGGCAGATGAAATGATCAGAATTGCAGCTCGCTTTGGGGTATCGCTTGATGCCGCTGTTGAAAACAAGCACTTTCTGACCTTTGAGTATCCTTTTACAGAGGGAGGTACGGTAATTGATTTTTTGGATAGCTATACCTTTTTTTCAAAGCCATTGCGCAATTTGCAATGGGAAAGTACTTTTACTTATATGGCGAATGAGTTACCGGTATTTTATTATTTTTCTCACCATCACATTTTTACCTTTTTATTGGCGGTATGGAATCATTTACACTGGGATGAGACCACATTAATGATAAAAGAGCAACGTACTATCGATCCCAGGCTGGAGCAATTACGCAATGATTTGTCCAACTACTTTGAGGCCTATCCTGTAACTGAAATTTGGAATAGCAATATGCTCTCCAACCTCTATCAGCAGATATTATTTTGTGTTACAATTCGCGCCTTTGAGGATAAATCCTTTATTCGCAGCCTCACCAGTGATATTTCACGCCTTATCAAGCACCTGCACGAACTCACTGGGATTGGACGCCAGCAATCGAAGTATCCCAAATCAAAAATATACCTGAATGAGTTCGGGAACTATCAAAATCTGGCACTTTACCGGTCAGAAAAATTAACGACCACCTTTATAGGCTTTGATATGCCTCATTTTATCGTTTCCTATAGCCCTGCTTTTTATGACTTCTCAGCTAAGTGGATTGAGAAAATCAAAAGACATTCCATTCTCATTAGTTCGGAAGGGTATCAATTCCGAGAGTTGTTTTTTCTCAAAATGAATAAGGACTTTGAGCAGTTTAAAGACCGCTTGGAGAAATTGGTAAATGTGTATTACGATTAATTTATCTACATATTTAGACCTAAAACCTCAGGCATAACCCAATCCCATTTCCTTTCAACTCCAATTGAAGAGAGCTGCCCATGCCGGCCTGTCTTTTGTTGAAAGTAGCTACAGCTTTTTTCATAAGCTT
>JALVDO010000023.1 GCA_027008975.1 Saprospiraceae bacterium
GAAAATGATTATGAAAAACAAATGCGCATTTATCCTAATCCGGCTACTGACAAAATATATATCGGCACAACAAATACTTTCACTATCAGAAAAGTAGAAATGTATGACTTATCGGGTAAAACAGTTTTTAATTCTAACAAGCCTGTAACTACAATAAGCGTAAGTAATTTTAAAACAGGAATTTATTTTGTAAAAATTGCTAGTAATGAAGCATCAGTAACCAAAAAAATAATGCTAACAAAATAGCAAGCGTAAAACAAATATATTTTTTTAATATTAAAATCATGAAGAACGTGAAAAAACAATTGTTAATTTTAGCTGCAATATTTATAAGCCTATCCATAAACGCGCAAGATGCATTTATAATCAGAAGTGCAATTAACAATTCGTTGGTGTTATCTACGGAAAATAACAGTAAAAATATAAGAGCTAACGTACAAGTCAAAACTTATGGTCACAAAAAAACACAACAATGGATTGTGGTACCATCAGATGAAAGAAGATATTTCTATTTAAAATCTAAGGCAAGTGATTATGTATTAGATGTAAAAAACGGTAGTTCAGATATTCGCACCCCCGTTTGGATGTATGCACGTAATAACAGCGATGCGCAGAAATGGCAAAAAATACCTGCCGGAAACGGATATTATTATTTAAAATCAAAACTCGGCACTTATTTAGATGTAAAAGGAGGTACCGATCAAAGCGGGACACCGGTTTGGACATATTCTTCAAATAGATCAAACGCACAAAGATGGAAGTTTGAGCCTGCAGATCAAAGTTATACAGTACCGTCAAGATGTACCTTAGGCAATTGTATCGAAGTACAAAGAGGAATCATTAGCATTGCCAGGAACAGTAGCGGGAAATATGATGTATTATCTGCCGGAGAAAAACATTTTACTGCGCCTAGTTACGAGGAAGCTCAAAAAATAAAAGAGATTTTATTTGATTGGTACAAAATCGATAAATATTGTTCTTTTGAAAATGTTATTTTCCCTTATCGAAGTGAAAGTATAATTACAGCCGGAGCTATTGGTGAAGATTGTATTCCATTTAACGCTTCAAACCTTACAGTACAGAAAAGAAACGGAAAGTGGATTATCAAAGATGGCAATAATCTACTTTTAGAAGCAAGTTCAAAAGAAAATGCCTTAAAAATGATATGTTTATTTAGAAAATTTCCCATTAGACAAATTTGTTATGTAGGAAGACCTGACCCTTCATTAATCTATGTAAGGAAATAATTTTTCAGATTAGACATTGAAAAAGTATGACTATATTTTTAAAAGAGAGTGAGTGGTGAGTATTTAGCCTCGTTAGTAGAACGAAGTTCGTCAGGGCATCATAGTTTTCAAACAGCTTCATCTAAAAAAAACAAAAAATATATGAGAATAAAAATATTCATTTTAGCATTATTTTTCGGACATATAGGTATAGCACAAGATGGATACTACGGCAGACCAAGCAGTTATCCTCCCAATGAATTTAAAACCAACACTGCGTATAATTTCGATTATAAAATGACCGGTATCATGACCAAAGGTAGTGATAGAATTCCTCTTACTATTTATATAAATTCTGCCGATGGTTCTATTGGAGTAAAAGATGACGATATGGCTTTTATGCTTGCCCGTTCGGTGGAATCACGTGGTGAAAAATTTAATTTTGCCGTTATCATTCCGGATAAAGGTACAAGAATTTATGCTACAATGAACGATCCGGAAGGGGGACATAAAAATGTTTGTGTTACTTCCGAAAGAAGTTTATCTGCACCGGCACTGCAACTGGAATTTGCCCAAGCCGAAACATTTCACCGGTTTATGCAAAATGCCACCAAAACACCTGGCGGTAATCATCCGGTTTTCGGACAGCAAACCCTTTATACGGGTGAAATGAATGGTAAAACATTTAAAGTTACTATTTCTAAAAAAAGTGCTCCCGTTAAAATAACACCTGCTCATATTGGTTTTCTTTGCGGTATTTTTGCTGATGATAACCAGCGAAAAAACAGATATATTACAAAATTTGTAACTCCAGATGGTGTTACCGTGGAAATGGAAAGATTTTCTCCAACTAATTTTATTTGGTCAGCAAGTGGTTATGAGGAAATAATGCCACCATCTACTTATAATGTGGAAAGTATAACTGATAATCAAGACCGATTAAAAGAAATCGGTGAAAATATGGCGAGAATTACCCGTAATATGGACTATTCAAATCCAGATGCCATTGAAATGTCTTCCTTAAAAATGATGATTGAAACCCAACGATTTAATGCCATAAAAAGCGGACACCCCGAAAGGCAAATATCCGAAGCCAATGCCGGTAGCTTAATCAACCGTAAAGCCCGAATAATAGATAAACGAAAAGAATGTAAAAGATTAGAAGAAATGGGCGACAAAATAGGAAAAGCTACTTGCAGAAGACAATTGAGACAAATGGAATCCGAGTATAAAGAATTGTATAATCGTTATTTTAGACATTGAAAATAATTGACATACATTTCTACATACTTTAAATTTTTATCTCAAACTTCAGTAAATTAACAAATTAAAATTTAATTATAAAAAAAACTAATAACGATAATCTTAAATTTTATATAAAATGAGAACCAATTTTGTATTTTTGTAACTACTTCTTATCCAAAGCAATCACCGTCGCCACCACATTTCTATCCTTCGATTCAGCTTCAAACATAACGGTATTTCCGGCTTTGAACTTGGCATCCATACGCTGATTGCCAATTGCTTCTTTTATCTTTCCTGCATAGGAGCCTTGTCTGCTATTGTTGATATTGCTATTGAGGGCATTAAAATCCAAAGGCTTTTTGCTCACTACAATGGCCATATAGTCGGTTGCCCCCAGTTCATCTGCCTTCATTGAATAATCCCGTGGGAACAGGCGCGTTCCGGTAATGCCACAATAAGGGGAATGCTTCTCCGTATAAGGGAAGAGCACATAGCTGGAGCCATCCGTTTCCTGCCCAAAAACATACACATAGCACTCAATGGTATTAGCAACTAAAATCTTGAATTTATCTCCCTTTTTGATGGGACGAACAGACCTGAAAACAATATCTCCTGCGGGATGCAAAGGAATCGTTTGCTCCGTTTTCAAGTCTAGCAACCCGAACTCCACCGCGAGTCGATCCTTGTTTATTTCATCAGCGCTGCCCATTGGAAAAAGTCCGTAAGCCTCTTTCACATAATCCTGAAAATCGCCGTATCGAACCCAGCCGATACCACGTTGCCCCCAACGTTCTCCCCAACTGTTCATAATCTGAAAGGCACCTCCCTCCAGATCATCATCATAGCCAATCACACACATAGCATGACCGCTAAAGCCACGCATCGTCCTATCCGACGAGGTAGGATGCCATACTTTCTGCCCCAACATCCGGCTCATAAAAGTGCCCCCGACCTGCATCCCAATCACGACGGGTGCTCCCTGAGCAAGATTCTGACGGATGGCGTCAATATCAGGCGTATAGGTATTACCTCCAACGGTCAATCTGTTATAACCTTTGATTTGAAACTGCCTTCCAAGATTAACCAAAGAATTTCCGGGTACGCGTGAGCAGTCCCTTTCGTCATAACCAAATTGGTCGAAGGGCACCGCGCCATTGGTCTTCATTGTCTTCATTGCATCGAGCATATAAGCACCCTGACAACCCGAAAGCGCGATTTGATTGTATAAATACGCTGGGCTGAAGCGAATCTTATTAGGATCCTCACCTGTTGCTCTCGCCTGGAGAATAGTACGCGCAGCATAGGCACTCGCCCAACCGACACAAGACCCCTGCCGCCCTTGTTGTCCTCTCGATGGAGCGAATTGAAGCAATGAGACTTTCCGCGGAGTATTGTTCCACTTACCGGCAGCCAACGGCTCAAACACCTTCGCTTTATCGTATCGTTCCTGATCCAGATTAGCGCCGAGCGAAAAGTTAAAATTTTGGTCTTCTTCAACAGGAGCGCTGAACATACTACTTCCGCCAAAGAAGAAGTACCACAATCCACCGATTATTAAGATGGGAACCAACAATTTGGGTCTTTTGAATACCAGCATTAAAATCATTGGCAGGACCCTCCCAAGTGAGAAGCCTCCTCCACCCTGCTGATTGGGACTCCTGCGACGTCTGCCCTCATTTCTTTCAGGTTGTTGGGGGTCTTTTTCCATTCTTATTGGCATAAAATATTATTTTTATTTGTAACAAACTTAAATATGAGTCCACAATTTACAGCAAAAATATTGGACAAAAAAGTAAGCACCCTGTTTTTCCAAATTCAGGGTGATAAATCCCACTAAAAAAGCCCCGACAATAATTATCGGGGCTTCAAAACATTAAAACATGAGAAATAAAGCGACTATGCTTATTTTTTTAATCATATTCATTCAAATTATATTTTTTGACGATATTCAGCAACTTAACATCGTAAGAGGAGTCTCTACTGTAGCCTGCCTGTTTCAAAGCGCGACTCCATGTTTCAGCATCGGCACCCTCTGCAGACAGCGTTGGAAAGTGCTCCTGCAAATAAAGGCTGTGAGCACGCCAATTTTCCCAAGCAGATTGGAAGCGTTTACCGGCAAAAGGTCTACCAAAGTGGTTATTCTCCTCTTTTGCCATCCGCGACTGTCCCGCCCCGCTTTCCAAAATGCCCTGTGCCAGTTTGATACTTACAGGGATTCCAAACTTGCGATATTCGACTTGTGCCACCTTCAAAAAGCGCTTCACATATTGTTTAACTTCTTTGTCCGTCGGTGTCTTCGCAGGGACGTCTTTTTTTTCCTCCTTAGAAAAAAACGATACCGGACTGGCAATGCCGAATTCCGTAATTTTATTCGTCTCCGTCCTTGTAACCGCCTTACTCAAGGGTGCTTTCATATTTACTGAAAAGTTAACATCTTTTCTCAGTACAATAAAGAGTAAAACAGCCGCAATGCCAAGTTTAATCCAGGGAATCTTGATTTTATCCCCATTTCCGGAGCCGGTAAGCATACGATGAATCAGGTACTTTAAAAAGACAAAGATCCGCCACAACCCTGTTAAAAGCCGCCCAATAATATTCCGGACATCAATATTCGGCAATACAAAAAAAGTAGAATCTTCTCCTTTGAGAAATCCCTTATTATAGGGTTTGTTTTCTTTTGCAGCGGAAGAGGATTGATAAATGTGACCATTCATAATAAAAAAATTTACAAGTGAATAATACGTCACCTTATCTCTATGTTTTACAAACGCAAAAATATAAACTTTTTGTTTTATTTGCAAATTTTATTTAAACTTTTTGTTTTTTTAATTAAAATTACCCCTCATAATGTGTATTTATCATCAAAATCAGATAGCCTGATTATTGGCAGATTAGATTAATATTATAGTTCTGTGCAAGGTAAAAAAAGAACCTGACTGCCATTTTGGGAAATTTTTTAAAGAATTAATCTAATAATTTGTACTTTTGTAGAAAAAGAGAATAAATGCAAGAAAGTCAAAACATTGAGTGGAAAGAAATTTGGAAAGACGAATATTTGAAATGGATTTGTGGCTTTACTAATGCGACTGGCGGAAAAATTTTTATTGGAAAAAATAATAATGGAGAAGTTGTTGGAGTTGATAACTCAAAAAAACTTCTTGAAGATTTACCGAATAAAATCCAAAATCATCTCGGAATTTTATGTGATGTGTTTTTACACAAAGAAAACAACAAATCATATATCGAAATAGATGTCAAACCTTATGAAGTTCCTATATCATATCAAGGAAAATATTATTATAGAAGCGGTAGCACGAAACAAGAATTAAAGGGAAATACTTTAAACA
>JALVDO010000024.1 GCA_027008975.1 Saprospiraceae bacterium
ATCGTCACGGTACGCATGTTTTATTATTTAGTAGGTGTCAAATTATTTTAAATATTAAAGTTAAGCAGCTTTCGATAAAAACAAAGATAAGGTAGCAATAGTTCGGTAGTTTTCTAAAAAAGCATACTTTTGACATAAACTGCCAAAATTTTGAAGATACAGACCGCACCAAAGTTTAGGTTTTCAACCTATGGATTGGTGAGGTTTTGGCTGAAAGCCTGCACCAATATCCGCATTGCGACCATAGGTCGCAACGAGTGGTGCCTTTTTCTACATCCTCCCTCTCCAAACGTCAGGATTGAGGCTCGTATGGAAAACAGCAGAGATAATCACGATTTTTTGTTTATCATCTACGGTATAATGAATCATAAACGGAAATATATTCAAAACGACACAATGAATATCATCGTAGCGAAGAGGCGCAGCTTTAGGATTTTGGCAAATGTACAGAACCTTATCACGAACGGCTTTAGTGAATCTTCTTCCAAGTCCTTTTTGTTTGGCGTTGTACCAAATGGCAGCTTTTTTGACATCCTGTTTTGCAAGAGGTAGTAGGAGAGCTTTATACATTTAGAGTTCCTTTTCTATATTATCAATCGCAGTATCAAAATCTACTGCCTGTTCGGGATTGTTGTCGTATTGGGCAAGGCGTTTTCGTACCTCGTCAGTTTGCCAGGCTGGGACATTTATTTGCTCTTGGTCAATTCCCTTGTATTTATTTTTTAATTCATTCCATTCTGCGATTGGAATAAAGACTCCCGTTGTTTTTCCCGTGCTGTCTGAAATATATTGTAAGCTCATAGTTATTAATTTTTGTCAAGTGGTACTACTACCGTTTATAACTTCACTAATCAAACGCTTATAAAATAAAGCATACTACAAATATACGTCAATTTTGCGATAAAACACAAGTGGTGAAACGATATCAATAACCCTCATTGGCTTATGTCGCCCCACTGGCACCGACATCCCAAAAAAACAAAGCACTAAACTTTCAAATTAAATAATGAGAATGCTCGGTGCGACTTGTAGTCGTCAACCGCGCTAAAGCTTAGGTTTTTAACCTATGGATTTGTGCATTTTCGGCTGAAAGCCTGCACCAATATCCGCATTGTGACCACAGGTCGCGGTGAGAAGGATGCCGGAACTACTAATGAAACCCCATGAAATATAAAAAAATCCCTATCTTTGTACATGCACAACAGGCGAGGTATGGGAGCCATTACATTTTTTGACACAGAAGTGAGTATCCATTCTAAAAAGATTGGAGACATTGGCGCTGTGAAGAATGCTGGGAATATCTTTCGGTCGGGAAATTTGAAGGAGTTTAGCAGCTTTTTGCGGGGGACGGAATACCTGATTGGGCACAATATTATCCGGCATGACTTAAAGTACTTTCCGGCTGGTTTTTTTGAAAAAACCGCCTTTGTTGACACCTTGTTTCTGTCGCCTTTATTGTTCCCTACCCGCCCCTATCATCGCCTGTTGAAAGACGATAAACTACAGACGGAAGAGCTAAATAATCCGGTCAATGACGCCAAAAAGGTACGTGATTTGTTTTACGATGAGGTGGAGGCTTTTAATCGCCTCGATGATGCTCTGAAGGCTATTTATTACCTGTTGTTATCGGAGCAGGAGGGCTTTGCGGGCTTTTTTGAGTACCTTTCTTATTCCTATGATGGTGAGCGTGGAATTTTGACCCTGATAAAGGACTTTTTGGGACATCGTTTTTGCGCTAACGCCAGACTCCATGATTTTGTGACCGAATATCCCGTCGCATTGGCTTATAGCATAGCACTTATCAACACCACTGATCGTTACTCCATCACCCCGCCCTGGGTATTATTGAATTATCCGGAGGTGGAAAATATCATGTACCTGTTGCGCAGCCATCCCTGTCCGACGGGTTGTGCTTATTGTGATGAAGCGCTTGACGCAAATAAGGGATTGAAAGATTTTTTTGGGTATGAATCCTTTAGGAAATTCGATGGTGAGCCGTTGCAGGAAATGGCTGTCAAAGCGGCTCTGAATAATCAATCCATGCTTTGCATCTTCCCGACCGGTGGAGGCAAATCACTAACTTTTCAGATTCCGGCACTGATGGCAGGTAGGAATGTCAAAGGGCTGAGCGTCGTCATTTCGCCCCTGCAATCCCTGATGAAAGACCAGGTCGATAACCTCGAAAAAATCGGAATAACAGAGGCTGTTACCATCAACGGGCTGCTCGATCCCATCGACCGCGCCAAGTCCATCGAGCGGGTTAAGGATGGCTCGGCAAGCATCCTTTACATCTCTCCAGAATCCCTGCGTTCCAAGACGATTGAGCGCCTTCTGCTGAGTCGGAATATCGTCCGTTTTATCATCGACGAGGCACACTGCTTCTCCGCCTGGGGACAGGATTTTCGGGTGGATTACCTGTATATTGGCGAATTTATCCGCCATTTGCAACAGCAAAAAAATAAAACAAAGCCTATTCCCGTCTCCTGTTTTACTGCTACGGCAAAACAAAAGGTCGTAGAGGATATTTGTAATTATTTTGAAAAACACCTGTCCCTTCGCCTCGAGATATTTCAGACCAAAGTCGCCAGAACCAACCTTCGATATCAGGTGTTTAATACCAGCGATGAGCAGGAGAAATACAATAGCACCCGAAGGCTGATACAGTCCAATCCATGCCCGACAATTGTTTATGTCTCACGTACGCGGAGGGCGTATCAATTGGCTGAAGACCTGACCAAAGACGGCTTCAATGCCCGCCCCTATCACGGCAAAATGGACGCCAAAGAGAAGACGGAAAATCAAAATGCCTTCATCGCCGGCGAGGTGCCGGTCATCGTGGCGACCTCCGCCTTCGGTATGGGCGTTGACAAAAAGGATGTCGGCATGGTCATCCATTACGACATTTCCGATTCCCTTGAAAACTATGTGCAGGAAGCCGGTCGCGCCGGACGGGATGAACATATCTTGGCGGATTGCTACGTGCTTTTCAGCGAAGATGACCTCAATAAACACTTTACACTACTTAACCAAACCAAACTCTCTGCTCGTGAAATCCAACAAATATGGCGGGCGATTAAGAGCATTACCAAATTCCGTTCTACGGCTTCCAACTCGGCACTCGAAATAGCCCGTCAGGCCGGCTGGGACGATAGCGTATCCGAAATCGAAACGCGGGTGAAAACCGCCATCTCTGCACTCGAACAGGCGGGTTATCTCCGGCGAGGGCACAACGTTCCGCAGATATTTGCCAATGGTATCCTGACGAAAAATGCCCAGGAAGCCATCGAGCGCATCAAGGCATCTCCTTTGTTTACACCTAAGCAGGAGGTGGAGGCCATTCGCATCATCAAAAAACTATTTTCGTCCAAAAGCAAAAAGCATGGCAATGACGAGCAGGCAGAAGCTCGCGTTGATTACATCTCCGACCACCTCGGCATCGTCAAGGAAGAGGTCATCAAAATCATAACCCTGTTGCGGGAAGAAAAAATCCTTGCCGATACCAAAGACCTGACCGCCTTTATCCGAAAGGATGACAAACGGAATCGCTCCCTCTCAATCGTCCGGTCTTATGCCCGAATTGAAAATTTTTTGCTGCCGCTATTCGATGAGCGCGAACGCATTTTTAACATCAAAGAGCTGAATGAAAGTGCTATCGCCGCCGGTTGTGAAAAATCAACGCCTCATCATATCAAAAAGATCATCAACTTTTGGGTAATAAAAAACTTCATAAAGCGAAAGCAGGATAGATACAAAAACCACTTGTCCATCGTTGCCCTTCAGGATAAGGAGACTCTACAGGGCAGACAACATCGCCGGCATGAGTTATCAGAGTTTGTGGTCAATTATCTATTTGAGAAAACGCAGCACGCGACAGCTTCCGATAAGGGAGAAGAACTGGTAGAGTTTTCAGTCCATGAATTGAGAGAAGCATTTGGCAAGCGGAAGGAATTATTTGAAAGCGAAGTATCCATTGATGATATTGAAGATACTTTATTCTACCTTTCCCGGATTGGCGCCATTAAGATTGAGGGAGGTTTTATGGTCGTTTACAACAAACTGACCATCGACCGCATCGAAAAAAACAATCAAATCCAGTATAAAAACGATGATTACAAACAGTTGGAGCAGTTTTACAAAAGCAAAATGGAGCAAATCCATATCGTGGGGGAATACGCCAAAAAGATGCTCCATAACTACGAGGAAGCACTTCGTTTTGTAGAGGATTACTTCCAGCTCGATTATGCCTCCTTCCTGAAGAAATACTTCCCCGGTAACAGGAAAAAGGAAATACAGCGCAATATAACACCCAAAAAATTTAAGCAGCTATTTGGTGAGTTGTCGCCGGCACAATTGCAGATAATCAAGGACAATCTATCGAAGAACATCCTCGTGGCAGCGGGTCCCGGAAGCGGTAAAACCCGGGTTTTAGTCCATAAATTAGCCTCCTTACTACTGATGGAGGATGTCAAACACGAGCAATTGCTAATGCTGACTTTTTCGCGCGCAGCAGCGACGGAATTCAAAAAACGACTACTCGGATTGATTGGCAATGCAGCGCATTTTGTCGAGATAAAAACCTTCCATTCCTATTGCTTTGATCTGCTTGGCCGCGTTGGCAGTATTGAAAAATCGGAGCAGATATTGCAGGATGCCGTCCGGAATATCAAAAATGGTTCGGTTGAGGTAAATCGAATTACCAAAAGTGTACTCGTCATTGATGAAGCGCAGGATATGGATGCTTATGAATTTGAACTGGTGGAGGTTTTGATGAAAAAAAATCCTGAGATGCGGCTTATAGCTGTTGGGGATGACGACCAGAATATCTATACTTTCCGGGGGGCGGATTCCAAATATTTCGAGCAGTTCCTCAAGGGGAAAAGGAAGTCGATGAAGTACGAATTGGTTGAGAATTATCGCAGCAAACGAAATTTGGTCGAGTTTACCAATCAATTTGCTGCCCGCATTCGCCGGCGCCTGAAATCGACACCCATCGTCTCCGTACAGCCTGATAATGGCAGGATTCGCGTTTTTCACTATCCCGGAGGAAAAATGATTGTACCCTTGGTCAATGATGTGGTTGCAACCAACCCATCGGGAACGACCGCCATTCTGACCCGCACCAACGAGGAGGCTGCGATAATAACAGGATTGCTCCTCAATCGTGGATTGCCTGCGAGGCTGATACAGTCCAACGATGGGTTCGACCTCTATGATTTATTGGAGATTAGGACTTTTTTATCTGATTTGAATTTGGATTCATCCAGCCCCATAATCGGGAGAAATCGTTGGAATGCTGCCAAGCGGCTGTTCGTGCAAAAATTTGGCGAAAGCCCCAACTTCGAAATGTGTAAGCGACTTATCAAGGACTTTCAGGAGACCAATAACAAGGTGAAGTACCGCTCGGATTTTGAGACTTTTATTCGGGAATCCAAATTGGAGGACTTCCTGTATGACGGCAGCGAGACCATCTATGTATCGACCATTCACAAGGCAAAGGGGAAGGAGTTTGACAATGTTTTTTTGATGCTGAATAACTTCAATGCCGGAACGGATGATGCCAAACGTCAGCTCTACGTGGCATTGACACGGGCAAAGCAAAATATCACCATTCATTACAATGCTCATTATTTGAGTAATATTGAGGTGGAAGGCTTGCGCCGCACGCGGGATTTAGCCGATTATCCGCCACCACAAAAGTTGCGCTACGAACTGACACATAAGGATATTTATCTGGGTTATTTTGGGTCTATTCAGCCTCGGATTGAGAAGCTCCGGAGCGGTGATTCATTGGGTGTTTATGATGAGGG
>JALVDO010000025.1 GCA_027008975.1 Saprospiraceae bacterium
CCTTGTTTTACGAAGATTACAGGGTACGCTCTTGATAATTGGGTGCATTTCATTTTGTCGCCCGTATTAATTGTTCGACAACACTTTGCTGTTTTTATTGGCGGTTCTACTTGGGGCGTTAGCCCCTTAATCTTCGTAATAAATGGAACTATAAAGAATGGAAGGGGCGTAGCCCTGACATCTATTCATTATTCCATTCAAAAAGATATACTTTAAGCGAGATAAACAACCGATTATGCAAAATGTACGTTTTGTCGATTAAAGTATATGCTGACACGAGATTTAAATATATTTCCATTTTTTGTAACATTGTATATCTCGTCGTCAGTATATTTCCATTTTCGGTAATCTACCCCGTCGTCAGTATATATAAGTAAGATAGTATATCTACAGTTACAAAATTTTGGCTTTGGGATCAAATTGAGAATTGCTGTAATGTAATTACTTACTAGCGCTAAAGTTGTCAACTTTGCGAGAAAAATCTTTGCCCCCATAAAAATAATTGTCCGCTGCAAGACGCTCAATACCTACAAAATGAACTACCTTCGCAAATGCTTGTTCTTTTCACAAACGCGGGAGGGCAGTTACAAAACGATAACACAAAATTTATGTCAGAAAAAAAATATTTCGATCCGGAGGATTTAAAAAAATTTGGGAATATCACCGAGTTTCAGGAGGAAATGGGGAAGAAGTTCTTCGACTGGTACGGGGAAGTATTCAAGGAAGGCGCTTTGACGAAACGGGAAAAAGCGTTGATAGCCCTCGCAGTTGCACATACGGTTCAGTGTCCGTATTGCATAGATGCTTACTCTACGGAATGCCTCAAAACGGGGTCGGATGAAGAGCAAATGATGGAAGCGGTACACGTGGCAGCGGCTATCAGGAGTGGTGCATCGCTGGTATTCGGCGTGCAAATGATGAATCACGTCAAAAAAATATCAATGTAATGGGGGTAAAACAAAATACAAAGTCGCTCAGCGTTCGAGGCGGACAGATGGCGGACACCTTTTATCAATTAAAAGTCCTGACGGGGCGGGAAATGGCAGAGGCAAAGGTTACGCCCTTCGCAGAAAAGCTGGTGCAGCAGAATGAATTCCCGTTAAAACCCCATTCTTTGGAGGTATTCCAGTTGAATATCGGTAAGTTGTGTAATCAGACCTGCCTGCACTGTCACGTCGATGCCGGACCGGACAAAAAACGGGAGAATATGTCTCGTGCGGATTTGGAAACCTGTCTGCGAATAATCAAGGAAGTACCGGATATTAAGATGGTAGATATCACCGGAGGAGCACCGGAGATGCACCCGGATTTCCGGTGGTTTGTGCAGGAGTGCCGCAAGCTAGGGAAAGAAGTTCTGAATCGCTGCAACCTGACCATCATCATGGCGAATGAGAAATACAGGGATTTACCGGAGTTTTTTCGGGATAATCAGGTACATTTGGTATCTTCCCTTCCGTTTTATTCCAAGAAAAGAACAGACAAACAGCGGGGAGACGGCGTCTTTGATGATTCTATCGCTGCACTAAAATTGTTGAATGAAGTGGGATACGGACAAGAGGGTAGTGGTTTGGTTTTAGATTTGGTTTACAATCCCGTTGGAGCATTTTTGCCGGCGGGGCAGGAGGTGTTGGAGCCACAATTCAAGTCTCAGTTGAAGCGCAAATATGATATTGTCTTTAATAATCTCTTTGCCATTACCAATCTGCCCATCAATCGCTTTTTGGAGTACCTGATTGAATCCGATAATTATAAAGATTACATGGAAACCTTGTTGGAGGCTTATAACCCTTCTACTGTAACGGGAATCATGTGTCGCAGTATGATTTCCGTCAGTTGGGACGGTTATATGTACGATTGTGATTTCAATCAAATGCTTGAATTGAAGATAGATAGCCCGGGTTGTACCCACATCAATGACTTTGATGTCGATAAATTATTGAGTAGGGAAATCATCGTGAATCAGCATTGTTATGGATGTACGGCGGGTGCAGGCTCCAGTTGTGGCGGTGAGGTTGTTTGATGAGCTGCGGAGCGCGTGAGGGATAGTAGCGGTATGTGCGACGGAGGAGCACATAGGAGCGGATAGCCCGACCCCGACGGTGGGAGGGGGCACGCCCAAAAAGAAAGCATCCGCGTTCTCCCCCTTTCAAGGTAGTAGTTACTAAACGATATAATACAATTAAAAATGAGCCAAAAAGTATTTTTTCCGATTATCATGATGTTGTTAACATTCACAACAGCTTGCTCCTCTCAAAAATCAACGGCAGAGCAGGAGGGAGAGAAGGTGGTGGAAGAAGCCATCGTGAGCAAAAACGGCATTACTAATATAGAAGATTATAAAAAGGGGAAACCCTACGAAAATGCTCCTTACGCGGTGTTCGCCGGTGGGTGCTTTTGGTGTATCGAGGGTGCTTTCCAACAATTGGATGGCATTATTGATGTCGTATCCGGGTACTCAGGCGGGGATAAAGCGTTTCCAACCTATCACGAGGTGGGTAGTGGCACGACCGGTCATGCCGAATCGGTTGTCATCTTCTACGATTCTACCAAATGGGATTATCCCGCTTTATTGGAGGTCTTTTTTGATGCGCATCATCCTACCCAGGCGAATGGTCAGGGACCGGATATAGGATCTCAATACCGGGCAGTTGTCTTCTACGAAAACGAAGAGCAAAAACGCATGGCGGAGGAATATATCCGGCAGTTAAATGCTTCCGGAAAGTACGACAAACCCATTGCGACGAAAGTCAGCCCTTTCAAAACCTTCTGGGTGGCGGAAGAATATCATCAGGATTATTACGAGCATCATCCCGAAAATCCCTACGTGCAGCAAGTGAGTAAGCCCAAGGTAGAGAAGATTGCTCGTTTGTATCCGAATCGGATCAAACATTAAACCGGAAGTGCATAACATCTCCGTCCTGCACGACGTATTCTTTTCCTTCAACACCCATTTTTCCGGCTTCTTTGACGGCGGCTTCCGAGCCGTAGTGGATGAAGTCTTCGTAGTGGATGACCTCTGCGCGAATAAAGCCCTTTTCAAAGTCGGTGTGGATAACGCCGGCAGCCTGAGGTGCTTTGGTGCCTTTGGTAATCGTCCAGGCTCGTACTTCTTTAACACCCGCAGTGAAGTAGGTGATAAGATTGAGTAGGGCGTAGCTTGAATTGATGAGCCGGTTAACACCGGGTTCGTGAAGCCCCATGGTTTCCAGATACTCCAATCTTTCTTCCTTTGACTCCAGTTGGCTGATTTCATATTCGATTTCAGCACTAACCAGAATGACTTCGGCATCTTCGTTGGCAACACTGGCTTTGAGCGCCTCTGTATGGGTATTCCCTGTTGTTGCCGAATCTTCATCGACATTGCATACGTAGAGGATGGGCTTGGAGGTGAGCAGCATCATGGACTGCACTAATTCCTGTTGGTCATCCGTCATTTCGATGGCTCGGGCATTGAGTCCTTCTTCCAATTGTGAGAGGATATATTCTGCATTTTCGACGGCTTTTTTGGCTTCTTTGGTGCCGGTTTTAGCTTCTTTTCGGAGTTTTTCCAGGCGTTTTTCGACGGTTTCAATGTCTTTAAAGATGAGCTCGGTGTCGATGATTTCTTTATCCCTTACCGGATCGACGTTTCCATCGACGTGTACCACATTATCGTCTTCAAAACATCGTACAACATGGATAATGGCATCTACTTCCCGGATATTGGCGAGGAATTGATTGCCCAGCCCTTCTCCTTTGCTTGCACCTTTTATCAATCCGGCGATATCGAGTATTTCGATAGTGGTCGGTTGTACTCTTTGTGGATTGACGAGTTCCGAGAGTTTGTCCAAACGGGGGTCTGGTACGGTAATAATCCCGACATTGGGTTCTTTTGTAGCAAAAGGGTAGTTGGCCGCCAATGCCTTTGCTGAAGTTAATGCATTAAATAAGGTTGATTTTCCCACATTTGGTAGTCCTACAATTCCACACTTTAGAGCCATATTTAACCGATTGTTTTTTTGTTTTAAAATTTGTAACTACTCAGGTACCCACTATTTTTGTCCTGAAATGTTCTTTTTCCCCCCGTTTTTGTAAAAAAAATCTTATTACGCCCTGCGTAACTGCGATTTTTTTTACTTCAACAGGGAAAAAAATACCTATTTCATGCCTAAAAACAGGAGTACCTGAGTAGTTACTAAAATTTGAAGGCGCAAAGGTACACTTTTTTTGTCTTTTATGTTGTGAAATAAAGAGTTATTGTATTGGAATCACATAAAACAGCAATTACCCATGTGAGGAGTTCATCTGGCTTTTTTGAATGATTTTTGTATTTTAAAATTACTTATCTGTTGTATTTGGTATAGTCATTTTAGTGGAAAAAGTGTCAAAAAACCGTATAAAACAAAAACTGCTTGAGCCAAAGACCACAATGAACCTAATAAACAAAGGCCATGCAAACCCATACAAAATGGCAAAAAAACAAAGCACTGAGGCGAGTTTTTTTTGTTTAGGTTTTTTGATACTTTTGGAGCGTTAAAAAATGACAATACCTTGAATTTTTGGTTACTTTTTTTTCTAAGAAAAAAGTAACATGAAAAACAAGCTATTTTTTATGATTTAAAGCCAGATGGGGAATTGCTGCACATAGAAAATTGAGATACAAAAATTTCCCGCCCATACCCATACCCCAGTACGGGCAAGCTGGCAGGCTGGGCACGCCGTGTCCGTATGGATACCGGTGCAGAGCTCGCCAAGGTTTCGCCAAGGTTCGCCAAGGTTTGTGTTTTTATGATAAAAAATACCAATTTAATATTCTTAATCAGTAACTACTTACGAGGAGTATTCAATTTCTTGCTCATAATTTCAAAGATGCTTACTCAAATGCTTCAATAATACATCCACACTCCTGCCATATCCGCCACCAAAGAGATTGACGTGTACCAATAGGTAATAAAGTTGATAAAGACCGGTGGCGTAATCGGAGGTATTGGTTGCCGGACGGACGTCGGCATAAGTTTGATAAAACTGGGGCGAAAATCCGCCAAATAACCGACTCATGGCTATATCCATTGCCGCATCACCATAGCAGATAGCGGGGTCGATAAGCCAGGGTTTTTGGTGAGTGTCGCAGATGAAATTACCGCTCCATAAATCACCGTGAATCAGGGATGGAACTGGGTAGGGCATTAGGCTATGTATTTCCCGCTTTATTTTTTCAATGGTTTTGCGGTGTTTTTCCCCAAGTCTGCCTGAATCAATCGCCATCCGCAGTTGTATATTTATTCGATTCTCAAAATAGAATTCCCACCAGTCATCTACCGGCGTATTAATCTGCGGCAGGCTGCCGATAAAATTGTCACCATGCCAGCCAAACTCTTGTCCTGTATAATCGTGTAATGCTCCTAAATCCCGTGCAAATGCCTGCCAAAAAGCATCCGTAGGAGACGCTTCCGGAATATATTGCATCCCAAGCAGTGCCATTCCCTCCGATAATTCCAGAAAGATTACTTCGGGTACGGCAATGGTGTTTGTTCGTCCGATGGCTTGCAGCCCCTCCATTTCTGCTTTGAACATGGCTGCCCCGTCCGGCGTTTTATTTACTTTCACCACGATGTAGCTATCCGCATAATGCACCTTATACACAGACGAAATATCTCCACCTGACAAGGGTGTTATTTCCCTAATGGGTTGCCCCAATATTTTCCCAATTACCGATTTTACCCTTTCCATTGCAGTTGTATTAATATTATTTGGGTGCAATATAAGGAGTTTGAATTAGAATTAGAATTAGAATTAG
>JALVDO010000026.1 GCA_027008975.1 Saprospiraceae bacterium
TGACGGCGGAGAAGGTGGTTTTGTGTTTGTAGTGTGTGTTTGGTGTTGCTTGTTCCTTGTTTGGTGTTTGGTGTTCTAGCTATTGAGCTGTTGAGTTATTAAGCTGTTGAGTTATTAAGCTGTTGAGTACTGACGAGGCTACGCCTGTCACTGACGAACTTCGTTGTCAGTACAAGGCAGCATCTTCGATTGGGCTGTTGATTCTCATCACTCACTACTCATCTCTTGTTCCTCGTTTCTTTGCGCTCTTTGCGGTCTTTGCGTGAGAAACTTGTTCCGCGTTTCTAAAAAATATAAAGGCTAAAAGTAATAAGCAATTGCAGAATGACAATAAAATACACAAAACGGAATATTTTACGAGGGGCGATAGTCTATAGCCTCGGGGACTTGGTAGCGGCACTATTGCTACACCAATTTAGCTGGATGCGTCTGGTCGGGATGGCGGTAATTGGCGCAACGATTTACGCCCTCGAAATCCCCAATTACTTCGCATGGATAGACAGAAAAACCGCCAATCTGTCCGGATTGAAACTGACCATCAAAAAGACACTATTGGCAGTACTGTATTTCAATCCCTTGTGGATAGCGCGTCATCTATTATTCATCAAATTGGTATCCGAGGATTACGATGCCATTTCCTGGAATTTACTGCACATTGCCTGGCTTTCCTTTCTAGTCAATATCCCCATTTCAGCGATAGCAAATTATATCATTCAAAATAAAATCAAACTGGACTGGCGCTTTTTGGCAAGTGCCATTTTTTCGGGACTGATGGCTATATATTATGCCTTGGGGGAAGTTATTTTTTAAAAAACAGGGAATAAAGGTCGCTAAAAGTGTTGTTTTATACACATATTTAGCGACCCTTTTCTTTTTTTGCTCGCTAAAAGTATGTATATTTGTATAGATTTAGCGACACAAAACGTTTCAGAATGGGTAATATTTTAATTGGAAGAGAAGAAGAACAACGTATTTTACAGCGAGCGCTTGATTCGCCCGATGCGGAAATGGTCGCTGTAATTGGTAGAAGGCGGGTGGGCAAAACCTTCCTAATAAAATCCTTTTACAAAAAAAAGATTCTATTTGAAATAACAGGGGTACAAAATTCATCGCCAAGGGAACAATTAACTTTATTCAACAACGTCCTGAACGAAGCCTCGAATGCCACGATTCCCCTGCCTGTTCCACAAGACTGGTTAGAAGCATTTAATCGGCTGAGTATTTTTCTCGAAAGCAAACTCCACCGCCGTAAGAAATCAGTCATCTTTTTTGATGAGTTGCCTTGGCTTGCAGCTCAAAGATCGGGGTTTGTAAAAGCATTGGGGTATTTTTGGAACAGTTGGGCTGTCAATCAAAATATTGTTATTGTTATCTGCGGGTCAGCTGCTTCGTGGATGATTAAAAATATCATCAATAACACAGGAGGACTTTACAATCGGGTCACAAAGCGCATTGCCTTACAACCCTTTACACTAGCAGAAACCAAATTATTTCTCAACAGCAGAGGGGTCAGTCTCCCGCATTATCACCTTGTGCAAATCTATATGGCAATGGGCGGAATACCGCATTATCTCAAAGAAGTAGAAGCGGGAAAAAGTGCTACCCAAATTATTGACCAGCTTTGTTTTTCCCAAAACGGTCTGTTGCGAGATGAATTTTCAAGATTGTATCCGGCACTCTTTGTCAATGCTGAAAATCACCTGAATATCATCCGCATACTGGCTACCAAGAAATACGGACTGACAAGACAGGAAATTATTCAAACAGGTAAACTGCCCAACGGTGGGGGACTCACAAAAACATTGGAAGAACTCATTCAGTCGGGTTTTGTTACATCCTTTCAGCCTTTCGGCAAAAAAATCAAAGACACCTTATTCCGGCTAACTGACGAGTATTCCCTGTTCTATCTCCAATTTATTGAACAATACAAAAACGAGGGGAAACAAACCTGGCATCTGCTCAGCCAAACACAATCCTACAAAACATGGAGTGGTTACGCCTTCGAAAATATTTGCCTGAAACACATTCCGCAAATCAAAAAAGCACTCGGCATATCAGGTGTTTTTTCTACGACCTCCTCCTTCTACAAAAAGGGTGACAAACAGGAAAAAGGATGCCAAATAGACCTTGTTATCAATCGAAATGATCAGGTTATCAACCTTTGTGAAATAAAATTTTATCACGAACCTTTTTGCATCACAAAAAAATATGCAGAAAATCTGAGAAATAAAATCAGTATTTTCAGAAATACAACCAAAACGCGAAAACACCTCGTGCTGACACTCATCACAACTTTCGGACTAAAGCCAAATCAACACAGTATTGATTTGAGTCCTCAGTCTGTCACAATGGATGCGCTTTTTGAATAAGATCGACAAAACAGATATGATTTGGAATAAAATACCCACCCTCCCCACCCCACTCTACCTGCTTCTGGTCGTAGAAAGTACCGGTAGTGCTCCCGGACGTGTGGGCTTCAAAATGCTTGTTGACGAAAATGGTCCGATAGACGGCTCTATTGGAGGTGGCGTTATGGAGTACAATCTGGTCGAGATGGCAAAGGAGCGGATACGGGCAAAAGAAATGGATATTTTCATCAAGAAGCAGGTGCACCGACAGGGGTTGGAAGATAGCTCCGGAATGATTTGCTCGGGGGAGCAGACGATTGCTTTTGTCCCTATTGTGGAAAAAGACCAAGCGCTTTGGAAGAAAATAGCAGACCAGGCCGCCACTCAAAAAACCTTCTTAATCCGGTATTCTGACGAGGGCGTTGAACTATTACCACACGACAAAAACAATACCCCAAGCCCGTTTTGTCCCAATGAAAAAGGCTGGTCATATACCGAACCGCTCAACGACCAAAAACGCATCTACATCATCGGAGCAGGACACGTGGGAGCAGCGACTTCGCAGCTATTCAACCTACTGGGCTTCAAGGTCATTGTACTAGACAACCGACCGGATATCAACACCCTCGAAAACAACCGCTATGCCAATGAAGTCCACATCGTCGACTACCGGCAAATACTCCAATACATCCCCGAATCCCCACAGGCGCATATCGCCATTATGACCACCAAATTTACCGAAGATCAAATTATCCTGCAACAATTATCGACAAGAGAATACCCGTATATCGGTGTATTAGGTAGTAAAACCAAGCTCACTAAAATGTTTGCAAACCTGAAAAAAAAGGGCGTCCCCACGACTTTTATCGAAGCCCTTCACGCCCCCATCGGATTGAAAATCAGCAGTCAGACCCCCATGGAAATTGCAGTGAGCATTGCCGGAGAGGTGATAAAATTCCATCAGATTTTAGATAAGAAAAATTGAATATCTTGGAAAAAAACGGTATATTTGCCAAAGGGGCATGTCCTTTTGATTTAGTAAAACTCAAAAAGAGAATAAGTATAATAAAAAACAAAGATGGTTAACTGGAAAAATCATATTCATTCGGATCCTACTATTTTGTTGGGTAAACCTTTGATAAAGGGGACAAGAATATCTGTAGAATTAATTCTCGAATTATATTCTCAAGGATGGACAACAGAAGATATTCTTGATAGCTATCCCACTATAACTCCTGAAGATTTATTGGCAACTTTTGCCTATCTTAAAGAATGCATTGGTCAAGAGTTGTTCTTTCCCATTACAAGAGCCAGCTAAATTAATATGAAATTCCTTGCAGATGAAAATTTCCCAAGACCTAGTCTATTGCAACTAAGGGATGCAGGATTCACCATCAAAAGTATCCAAGAAGAATTCCCGGGTATCGACGATAACGCCGTAGTCGAAATTGCAGAAAATGAGAAACTGATTATATTAACCTTTGATAGCGACTATGGAGAAATTCTTTTTAAATACGGAAGAAAAAAACCTCCGTCCGTAATCTATTTTAGGTTTAAAGGAAAATCCCCAAATGAAGCTGGCAAGTTACTCTTAGAACTTTTTAACACAGATATTCAAATTGAAGGATACTTTACCGTTATTGAAGAAGATGGCGTAAGACAGAGAAAAATCTAATATGCCATCATTACCGGTTTTCACCCCCACCCATCATTGTGATTGCTGAAATTATAGTAGTGGAGGTGCTGTAAAAAATCAGCAGTCAGACCCCCATGGAAATTGCAGTGAGCATTGCCGGAGAGGTGATAAAATTCCATCAGATTTTAAATAAGAAAAATTGAATATCTTGGAAAAAAACGGTATATTTGCTTACTCAAACCATTCCGTCAAATATAGTCTATATGAGATCATTTAATACGTCAGGTCCGAATATTCCCTCGAAGCATTACACCATTGAGCGGACAGAGCTGATTAAGAAGGGTATTAAATTGGTCGAAGATGACAGGTATTTTACGATTTGGGCACCACGACAAACCGGGAAGAGTACGTATTTCAGGCAATTGGCTGTAAAAATGGAAGAGCGGGGCTACAAAGTGGCTCATATCAATTTTGAAAATTACCGGAATGCCCCCATAAGGAGTTTTTTAAGCAGTTTTACAAGAAACCTCAAAGAGCAGTGGGGCATGGATTTCTCAAAAGAAACCGATTTATCCCACATTTTTGAGCTGATTCAAACCCAAAAGAGCGGCAAATGCGTTTTAATCATCGACGAGGTCGAAGGCATCAACAAAGAATATTTCGGGGATTTTCTCCATTCTATCAGAAATGCCTATCACTCTAGAGAAAAGCATTGCCTGAAAAGTGTCATTTTGGTGGGCGTTAGCAATATTCTCGGCATAGTACAAGACAATGCCAGCCCTTTTAACATCGCCGACAATCTCGATATTCCCTACTTCACAAAAAAAGAAGTCTTTGAGTTGCTACACCAGCACGAAGAAGAATCACCCCAGCGGTTCCAAAAGAAAGTCAAGGAGAAAATATACCAAATCACTGCCGGGCAACCGGGGCTGGTTAATGGATTTGCCAAAGTACTCGTGGAGAGAAACCCCGATAAAAAGAAGCTCACTTATAAGGATTATCTGAAAGTAGAAGACTGGTATTTGCGAATAGCTATTGACAAAAATTTTGCCAACATTTTGAATCAGGCACAAAAAGAACGCATTTTTGTCGAGCAATTGCTTTTTACTGAGGATAAAATACCATTTAAGATTGACCGCCCGAGTATCAAGTTGCTACACACCAACGGGCTGATAAAGGATGATGGAAATGGTTTCGTAACCTTTTGGGTACCTTTTTACAAAAAAAGGTTATATGATGCTTTCTACCCTTACATCAATGGAGAGAAAGCAGACATCCTTAGGAGCATCGCTATCGACACCATGTTCGATGCAACAGGGAATATAAAGTTCGGCGAATTAATCAAGGGATACAAGGAGTACGTCAAACGCCGGGGCTTCAAGGTATTTATGGAAAAAGATGAAAACGGGCAATACAAGTCCATTAAGGAAAGTGCACTAATGTATAGTTTTGAGACATATATTCAGGCATTTTTGCAAATGGTCAAAGGTAAAAGCTATCGCGAAGCCGATACCGGTTTAGGTAAAAGTGATTTACTCATTAACGTTCACTCCAAGGAATATCTAATTGAGACTAAAATCTACTATTACGAAAGTCAATTCCTGGAAGGCAAGGAGCAACTGGCATATTACTGCAAAAGTCTCGGCGTAAAAAAGGGAGTCTATCTCGTTTTTATCCCAAACGGACTAAGGTATTCGGAAAAGGTAACAGAGAAAATAGAGACTATCAATAATATCAAGATATCGACCTTCCTCGTAGAATATGACAATCAT
>JALVDO010000027.1 GCA_027008975.1 Saprospiraceae bacterium
CTTAGCAATGAATTTATTGACAATATTGAAAACTATACTTTTCAAGAAATCGGATTTATCATCACGAAGGCGCTCTTCCAAGGATATCTATCGGATGAAGAGATCAAAAGGCTCATTGACAATGCCATTACCTTCCCGGCTCCAGTCGTTCAATTAGACACTAAAAAAGGGATATTAGAGTTATTTCACGGTCCCTCACTGGCATTTAAAGACTTTGGTGCAAGGTTTATGGCACAGCTTATGAGCCATTTCAATCAGGGGGAGGAGCAGAATTTAGTCATCCTGGTTGCTACATCGGGAGATACTGGAGGGGCTGTGGCGGCTGGATTTTACGACACTCCCGGTATCGAGGTTATCATTCTCTACCCGAGTGGTAAGGTAAGTCTATTGCAGGAAAAGCAACTCACCACCCTTGGCAAGAACATCACTGCATTAGAGGTAGATGGCTCATTTGATGACTGCCAGGCATTAGTCAAGACTGCCTTTCTTGACCCCGATTTGAACACTAACATCAGACTTAGCTCTGCCAATTCAATAAATATAGCCCGCTTAATACCGCAATCATTTTATTATTTTGAGGCATATAAGCAGGTCAAAGCACTTGGCAAAGACGTAGTCTTTTGTGTCCCGAGCGGTAACTTTGGCAACCTAACAGCAGGTCTGTTAGCAAAAGAGATGGGCTTACCTGCTCATCATTTTATTGCCGCCACCAATGCAAATGACGTCGTACCTGAATATTTAAGTAAAGGCACCTACCGTCCAAGACCATCTATTCGCACTATTTCCAATGCAATGGATGTTGGTAATCCATCAAATTTTGCACGTATGCTGGACTTATACCACCCCTCTAAACACAATGAATGTTCCACGTGGAACACTATGACGGCACGAATATCAGGCTATACCTTTACAGATAAAGAGACAAAAGAAGCCATTAAAGAAGTCTTTCAACAGTATCAATACACCATAGACCCACATGGAGCAGTCGGCTATCTTGCTTTGAAAGAGTACCAAAATACACCTCAAGGAAAGGATACCTTTGGTGTTATTTTCGAGACTGCCCACCCTTCTAAGTTTATTGACAGCATGGAAAACCTTATTCCGACACCAATTGAAATTCCTGAAAGGTTGGCAATATTAAAGCACAAAAAGAAAGAAGCCGTCAAAATGGATAAAGCGTTTTCTTCATTCAAAACATGGCTAAAGGAGCGTTATCATATAGAGTAAATATTTGTCTAACTGCAATGTTCCACGTGGAACATTCATGATGGTATTGCTTCCTCCTAGTACAGCAAAGATTGGTTGTGCTCAATCATTAAATAAAATACAAACAATGACAGATTATAATAACCCAAAGCACATACTCGATTCCTCATCCATAAAAGAAGGCAGCGTTAAATGGCGTAGCCCGTCGAATATTGCCCTAATTAAATACTGGGGGAAGCATGGTAATCAGCTGCCTAATAATGCATCTATTAGCTTTACTTTGACCAATGCTTATACAGAGACTCTCATATCCTATAAGACTAGGAACACCTCTACTGCATCAGGTCAGATAAACTTCTTCTTAGACGGAAAAAGCAGAGAAGACTTTCGGGATAAAATAGTAAAGAACTTTCAGAAATTGGATGCTATTTTTCCCTTTCTAAAACAACTTGACTTTACAATTCATTCCCATAATTCTTTTCCCCACTCCGCAGGTATTGCCTCATCAGCTTCGAGCATGAGTGCGTTAGCCTTATGCCTTTGCTCAATGGAAAGCTATTTTTTTGGTACCTTACAAAATATTGAAGACTTCAGAAGAAAAGCATCTTACGTTGCTAGACTAATGTCGGGTAGCGCATCGAGATCTATCTTTAGCAAAATGGCGCTTTGGGGTAAAACGAGTGCTGATCAGGATAGCAGTAATGAATACGCCATACCATATGAAGACAAAATACATGATGTTTTCAAACATTTCCACGATGATATTCTCATTGTCAGAAAGGGCGAAAAAAGCGTCTCAAGTAGAGCCGGACATCAGTTGATGGAAGATAATATTTATGCTCCCGTAAGGTATAGAGATGCAGAAAAAAAGATGGTTCAATTAATTAGCGCATTGCAAAAGGGAGACGTAACACTCGTTGGAAAAATAACAGAAAGCGAAGCACTTACACTCCACGCCCTAATGATGACCTCTACACCATCCTACATCCTCATGGAGCCAAACACTTTAATTTTAATTCAGAAAGTTCAAAACTTTCGAAAAGAAACAAAAACTCCTTTGTATTTCACTTTAGATGCCGGACCCAATTTACACCTTTTATATCCCGACCAATACAAGGAGTCGGTCAAGGATTTTATAAAGTCCGAACTAGTTCAATATTGTGAAGATGCTTTTTGGATAGAGGATGAGGTTGGAGATGGCCCTGTACAATTATAGCAAGATTGAACCTACAACTGTCGTTTCCTCGACACTCAAAACAAAACAAAAATAAAATACTTAACGTTTTATTATGGAACTATAGGCTGCCTGCCTGACGACTTCCTGACGCTACGGTCAGGACGAGTTTGAGTGGCAGGAACACAAATACAATATAATGAAGTTTTATACCGTACTATTCGCTTTTTCTCTTTTCTCTTTTCCGTTCTTATGTAATGGTCAGGCCTCCAATCCCAATGCCCATTGTGAGAATAAAAAATTCGATAAAAAAGTCAAGCAACTGCTGAGCTTCACAATCCCCGTCATAGACGTGGACGAACTGAAGGCTGAACAAGACAGCGTATATATATTTGATGCAAGGGAGCCGGAAGAGTATAAGACAAGTCATATAAAAGGCGCTAAGTATATTGGCTATAATGACTTTGACCCTACTCGTTTAGGCGACTTACCTAAGGACGCAAAAATAGTCGTTTATTGCTCAGTTGGATACCGAAGCGAAAAGGTCGGAAATAAGCTTAAAGAGCTCGGTTATGAAAATGTGCAAAACCTATATGGTAGTCTTTTCGAATGGGTCAATAGAGGCTATCCTGTCGTTGATGACAATAATAAAGAAACCAATGAGGTACACACCTACAATAAGAAATGGAGTCAGTGGGTAGATGAAAATAAAGCAAAAAAAACATGGTAGTAATAGTTATTTAATAGTCCACCACTATCCGTCTTGTTCCCCACAGACGGATATTTTTTTACCCCCTCCTCAAAAAAAATCCTGTAAATTAGTTACATCCTTGTTATCCGCGTTCCCTCTTCTACAATACTTTTCATCTTTTTCTTACCTTTGCCCCACATATAAAAAATCATATTCAATGGATTTATTTAAAAAAATAGAAAAGAACAGAGGGGCGCTTGGTAAGTACTCATCCGTCGCACACGGCTATTTCACCTTTCCAAAGTTAAAGGGCGAGATAGGAAACAGAATGATTTTTAACGGTAAGGAGAAGATTGTCTGGAGTGTCAATAATTATCTTGGCCTGGCTAACCAACCGGAGGTGAGAGAAGCTGATGCAAAAGCAGCTGCCGAATGGGGCCTTGCTGCTCCTATGGGCTCACGAATGATGACGGGAGAAACAGACCAACATGAAGAGCTGGAAAGAGCGCTTGCTGATTTTGTCAGGAAAGAAGAAGTCATGCTTCTAAATTTTGGTTATCAGGGAATACTCTCCATTATTGATGCCGTTTTGGACAGGCATGATGTTGTCGTTTATGACAAGGATAATCACGCTTGTATCTATGATGGCATCAGAATGCAGATTTGTAAGAGATTACCTTTTGAGCATAATGATTTGGATAGCTTTAAAACCCAAATGGGAAAGGCGACTAAAATGGTAGAAAAGACCGGAGGAGGAATATTGGTAATCACAGAGGGCGTTTTCGGAATGCGAGGTGAGCAGGGAATTCTAAAAGAAATAATTGACACAAGAGATAAGTATGAATTCCGACTCCTTGTAGATGATGCACACGGATTCGGTACGCAGGGAGAAACCGGATACGGAACGGGAGAAGAACAAGGGGTACAAGATGGTATCGACCTGTACTTTGCCACTTTCGCTAAATCAATGGCGAGCATAGGTGCCTTCGTTGGTGGAGATAAAAACATCATCGACTTTTTACGGTATAATATGCGTTCCCAAATTTTTGCCAAATCATTGCCTATGCCACTAGTCATAGGAGCGATGAAACGACTCGAAATGTTGAGAACCAGACCGGAGTTCAAGGCACGTCTTTGGGAGAATGTAAATCGACTACAGAACGGCCTAAAGGAAAATGGCTTTAACATAGGAAATACCAATGCCTGCGTGACTCCTGTATATTTGGAGGGGTCAGTTGACGAGGCCGTAGCTTTAGTCTATGATATGAGAGAAAATTATGATATTTTCTGTTCTGTTGTAGTCTATCCCGTCATTCCAAAAGGAATGATTTTGCTCCGTCTCATCCCGACCGCCGTGCATACGAAGGAAGATATCGATATAACCATCAACGCCTTCAAAGAAGTAGCAGTAAAGCTTAAAAACGATTATTACAAAGAAATGGCAGCGAAGGAATTTAGTGCTTTTGCCTTGGATTGATGCGATATACAAGAATTGCCAGTTCACTATAAACTGGCAATTCTTGTTGTTGGTGGAATGCAAACAAAAGTAGAATCATTGTTAAAAAGACAAATAACGCACAGTTATCCACAGAGTTATTCACATTTATGTTTTACGTATCTGAAACTTCAATAATAGGAATGATGTCAGAAGCAATATTGCACCCAATTGATGGAAAACGCCAAGCCATAACGGAATAGCCCCGGACGAGTTCATTACCGTTAAAATACCCAATAAAACCTGCACGTTTACCATTCCCACAAAAAGGTACAGAGATGCAGTAAAAAATCGGGTTCCCTTAATATTCCTACCCTTAAAGAATACATATAAACCAATGATAATCAATAAATAAGCAAAAAGACGGTGGAAGAATTGCACCAAACCACTCATAAAGGGGCTCTGCTCGTAATAAACGAAATTATCCGATACCCAATTAGCTGAATCAAGCAAAACCCTAGGAACAAACTGCCCATTCATATCAGGCCAAGTCGGAAAGTAAATACCTGCCTTCATCCCCGACATCATTCCTCCCAGAAACAACTGTGTAAAAAATATCACCATAAAGATTGTTATCCACCTTTTTAACACATCATTGTGGATAACCCTCTTATTGGGAATAGCAACGCTATAATAAGTCCAT
Source organism: Saprospiraceae bacterium (assembly GCA_027008975.1). Taxonomy (GTDB): domain Bacteria; phylum Bacteroidota; class Bacteroidia; order Chitinophagales; family Saprospiraceae; genus JALVDO01. The sequence continues at coordinate 5,210 of JALVDO010000027.1, forward strand.
AATAGGTATCCAAACAATATTAAAGCAGCAGAGAGATGAATAGCTAGCTTATAGGCATTTACCCAAGGTCGATTGATTAGTCCGCTAGCGACCATTATCCAGCCCAAGGAGGCAACGACTGCCGCCATTAGCACGACGACGACCAACCTCCTCATAAGTGGTGTATCAATTTCTTTCCTCCGCCAAAAAACAATAAAAGGTATCAAGAAGACAAAGCCCATAATTCTTCCCCACAAACGATGTGTATATTCCCAGAAAAAAATAAACTTAAAATCGGGCAAAGTCATCCCTGAATTGATCTTGTGATACTGGGGAGTCTGTTTATACAAATCAAAAGCATCTTCCCACTCAGCCTGCGTAAGAGGAGGAATGGTGCCTGTCACAATATCCCACTTGGTAATCGATAATCCAGAGCCGGTCAGCCGCGTGACACCACCAAGAAAAATTTGAACAGCAACCATGATGAGTCCAATAGCTAACCATACCTTTACTGCTTTGGAATAAAGCTTTATTTTTTCGCTCATAATGAAATGAATT
>JALVDO010000028.1 GCA_027008975.1 Saprospiraceae bacterium
ACCAAATATTACATATTTTTGGGAATCAGAACAAGGTGCCTCCTGTATATTATCCGGCGAAACGACTATTAGTCCTATTGTCACCTGCGGTGGTCTATATACGTTGACCGTAGAAGACACCCTTACCGGTTGTCGGGATTCAGATGAAATTTCTGTAATCCTGGCAGAGGACATTCCTGCTATCAACCCAATTGACGATGTGACCCTCGACTGCAACACGCCGGAAGTAATTGTGAGCGGCAATACCCCAAATGAAACTGATTTTATATTTAGCTGGTGCGAAATGGAAAACGATCAGGTGATTGAGGGAAGTTGCCAATCCACTATTGATTATTCCATTAATCATGCCGGGATGTACCAATTTGAAATAATTGACACAACGACCGGTTGTACCAATAGAGCCATTATAGGAGCCACTCTTGACTCCTTAAGTCCGGTTATCATGATACCCGACCAAGATAGCATTTCATGCAACGAGGGGGGCATTTCGCTCGCTGTAAACTATCTTCCTAACGACTTAGATGTCAACATCAATTGGACGAACGAAGCCGGACTTCCCATCGAAAACAGCCAAAGTCTCACCCCCACAATCTTCAATGCCGGGGTCTATTACATCTCCTTAGAAAATCAAGAGAATGGCTGCGTATCCATTGATAGCGTTATCATTGTATCAAATGCAGAAAAACCAATGATTAATGCCGGACAAGATACTACTCTAAACTGTTCACACCCCCAAATAAGACTAGGAGGAACGATAGAAGATAGCGTAACCAACTTTACCGTTACTTGGCAAGATCAGAATGGAGATACAATCACAGAGGGGAATACCCTAAGTCCCTTGGTAAGCCAAATAGGGGTTTACACACTTTCGGTGACAAATTTGGAGAATAATTGTTTCAATACGGACACCGTAGTTGTCAACGCAAATATGGTTCCACCAAGTGCTGAAATTGAGGGCATGGACACCCTGATGCTGGATTGCCAAGTGGAAAGCTTGCCGCTCGATGGCAGTCCGTCTACTTCAGAGGGAGGCACATTGGCTTATACTTGGTCGGTTGAAAATGGCGGGCACATCATTGGCAATCCTAACGATGCACAGATAGCTGCCAATCAGCCCGGTGATTATCACCTTATCGTTACCGATCAATCAAATGGCTGCATGGATACAACGACCGTATTTGTAATAAGCAATGAGGACTACCCCACCATCTCCTTTCTCCCACCTAACTTGATTACCTGCATACAACCTTCAAGTATTATAGATGCCTCTGCCTCCTCGCAGGGAGCGGAATTTAGTTCAATTTGGAGTAATGAAGCAGGAGAAGAATTACTAGTTGATAATTTGGTACTCGAAACATCTGAAGCAGGTATTTATCAGCTGGAAATCATCAATATGACCAACCACTGCAGTACCGTCGTGGATACCATTATGGTAAGGATTGACACCATCGCTCCAGAAGTTGACATTATGCTACCTGAACGGCTCAATTGTCAACAAATGGAAGTACTGCTGGACGGAAGCAACTCTAGCCCGTCAGGATTATTAGAGTATCAATGGAGCACCTCCAACGGCCATCTTTTATCAGAAACGACGACATCCCAGACCATTGCCGGCATGGCTGGCGAATATCAACTACTCGTCATCAATCAAACCAATGGCTGCCGAGACAGTACCAGCGTTTTAGTTGAAGAGGATAATAGTCTCATTCAAAATCTTTCCTATGAAATTATACACCCCGGATGTATCGGCGATGTATCTACAGGTCGTATTAATCTGGGAGAAGTAACCGGAGGAACAGCTCCATTCCATATCACGCTGGATGATTTTGCCGTCCAGGAAAACACGACCATAGAGCAACTCGCAATAGGCAGTCATCATTTGTTTGTCGAGGATGTCAATGGTTGCACATGGGGAGACGACTTTGAGATTCGACCAGCTGAAATCTTACTGCTCACCCTTGGAAAAGACACGACTATAACGCTTGGAGATAGTATCGTCCTTCTGGCGCAGACGAACAGGAACGAGTATTTAGACTCCATCGTTTGGACATCGGGTGACCCGGCATTTCACAATGGTGGATTAATCACTCAAACGGTGGCACCGGAGGTCACAACAGCATATTATGTTTGGGTAATGGATTCTCTTGGATGTACGGCGCAGGATGTCATCCTCATCAACATCGTAAAACCTAGAAAATATTTCATTCCCAATGTCTTTACTCCTAATGGTGACGGAGTTAATGACAGAGCGATGGTTTTCGGAGGAAAGGAAGTTGAGAAAATACTTTTATTCCAAATATTCGACCGTTGGGGAAATATGGTACATCAGGCCAAGGACTTCATACCCGGAAATCCCGAAGATGGCTGGGATGGTACACTAGACGGAAAAGCATTAAATGCCGCGGTTTTTGTTTATCAGGTGAAAATTAAATTTATAGATGGCTGGGAAGAATTCAAAACCGGCGAAATAATATTGATGCGTTAGACGTTATGGTTTTGATAATGTGCTTTAAAAAAACGGAAAATATTCGTTTTTAGCTTTAAAACGAAAAATATTCGTTTTTGCTTCTTCCTTGGCACGCTCCCGGTGCCGTTTCCCTAAATTATTTAATACTGACTATCAGCAACTTACATCTATCGAGATAATCTTTTACCGCTTTTCTGAAAAGTTGGTCTGGTTTTTTCATATATAATGGCATACACAGAAGGTGTATTACTCCTGTTTGAAATTTCAAGCAGCCGAATTTGAAAATAAAGATGAAATAGTACATTGCCAAATTTGAAGTTGGCTAATCGCCTTATTTACCGTTAATTTTTGCAGAGAAAACGGAGAGAGAGGGGGCGGGTTAAACCGCCCCTATTTTTAAGCAATGTACCGAGAGAATTACACAACAGCAAACACACACCATACAACATACCCCCCCGATATGGTATAAAGAAATATTACATGAGGGTCATTAAAATAATACCGAAATATCTTAACGGATGTCTCGGTATTTTTTTTGCACCGAACTTCTGATTTCCACAACACTACTAATGCAAAAACTTAATTGTCAGAAACACCTATTCGATTTAGATGAAGGGGTAGCCTACCTCAACTGCGCCTATATGTCGCCACTGCTTCGCACCGTCAAGGAAAAAGGGGTAGAAATGATAACGCTAAAAAGCCGCCCGTATCAAATTGGTCTAAACGATTTTTTCAATCCAGTGGACGAAGTCAAAAGGCTGTTTGCACAGCTTATCAACTGCTCCGACTACCGGAGAGTCAGTATTATTCCGTCAGCTTCCTACGGTATCGCCAATGCCGTCAAAAATATCCCCATTTCAAAAGGACAGAATGTAGTAATGCCAGCAGAGCAATTTCCCAGCAATTACTATTCCTGGAAACAAAAATGTGATAAGACCAGAGCCCAGGTCAGAATCGTACCCTGCCCTGATGCCCCATCGAGGACATCTGCTTGGAATGAAGCTATTCTCAATGCCATTGACAGTCAGACAGTAGCGGTTGCCATCAGCCATACCCACTGGGCCGACGGAACCGTTTTTGACTTGAAAGCCATTAGAAAAAGATGTAATGAAGTCGGAGCATTTCTCGTTATTGACGGCACCCAGTCTATTGGCTCCTTTCCATACGACCAGTCCCAAATAAAGGCAGATGCGCTCATCGTAGCCGGCTACAAAACACTGCTTGGACCCTACAGTTCGGGAGTTGCTTATTACGGTAATAAATTTGATAATGGCACCCCCATCGAAGACAATTGGATCAACCACGAGCAAAGCGATGATTTTGCCAATCTGGTCAATTATCAGGAGCGTTATCAGGAAAAAGCCGCTAGATACAGTGTCGGTGAGTCTAGCAATTTTATACTAACGGGTATGTTGCTCACAGCCATAGCGCAAATTCTAGAATGGACACCTGAAGCCATTCAGGCATATTGTCAATCCATCACCATCGAGCCATTACAGGCAATCAGCGAAATGGGCTTTGGAGTGGAATCACTCCCCGAAAGAGCATCCCACCTTTTCGGCATCCGTCCTTCTGAAAGATTTGATTTCAACCGGTTTAATCAGATATGTGGAGAGGAAAAAATACATGTCTCCCGACGCGGGAATACCATTCGGGTTGCACCACATGTCTATAATACGGTGGAGGATCTTTGGCGGCTAAAAGAGGCACTTCAATCCGTCTCAACTTGAAAGGAGATAGAACTTGGAAGCTAAAACGCTAAAAACTCCGCAGCATGTTCCCGCATCACCTGCACGGTATCCTTGCCGATTGTATTCCGCTCATCCAAAATGTCTCCAATAGAAGAAATTGGCAAACGGTTTGGAAAAGTTACAGTACCAACGTGATTGAGAATATCCGCGAGATGATCCAAACCACGCAAATTACCTGCACGACCGGAAGCCACACCAATTAGAGCGGCTTTTTTCCCTTTGAAATTCTTCTGGTACTCGCGAATGGAACAGGCATCAATAAAAAGCTTCATAACCCCGGGAATGCTCCCGTTGTACTCGGGTGTCACATAGACCATTTTGTCGGCAGGCAGGATGTATTCGTCCTGTATTCGTGCAATACTATCGGATTGGTCGGCGGCTCCATACATAATAGCGTGAAACCAATCGTGATTAATATCCTCCAAAGCCAGAAATTTGACTTCCTCGCTACCGATTTCAGCCAACAAATCGGCATACATTTTCGCAAAAACTTTCGTCTTGCTCCCCTTTCTATTTACGCCGGAAATTACCGTTATCATATCAATTTAATTTGTAAAACAATCTAACAGCTCTTTTTGTGTATTGTTTAATCTGTTTCAGTTATTGGCATATTTTAGTTTACCAAGCCCTGTCGTAAGGCAATCGCATAAAAAAATAAGTTACAAAAATTTCCCGCCCATACCCATACCCCAATACGGGAGCGTATGTTCGGGAAGAGAACTTACTGGATAAGCGCTTGAATTTAACATCCCGGGGTTTTATGCAATTGCCATAATCCCTGTCGGGTTTAGCAATCTGAAATATAAAAAACCAGGGCTTTCTCATAAAAACAATTCTCATATTTATCAAGATAATTGTAAGTTCTCAATACGGGTGCATTTCATTTTGTCGTTTTTTAGTAGTGGCGGTTCCAACCGCCAAGAAAAGACAGCGAAGCGTTGTCAAATCATTAAACACCTTTGATGTAAGATACATTTTCGTAACTATTTACTACGAATGGAGGCATGGATACCGGTACGTGTGTAGGATTACCATCCTATATCTTTTAGAAAGGAACAATGAGCAGAGATGTCAGGGCTACGCCCCTTTTTTTTTTTGTAGTTCCACTTATTACGAAGATTAAAGGGCTAGCGCCCTTGGTAGAGGATATATTGATGTATCGGATGTCTATATGTTATCAGGGGCGTAGCCCTAATATCTTGGTAACAACGACTAGCAATGGATTAATTGGGGGCGTAGCCCTGCAATCTTAAACGTAAAGATATGGCAAACGCTCCCATATTACAAGCTTGCATTATGAGATGGTAAGTAGTTACCAATTTTCTTTGACAAAATCAGCCCTTTTTCTGACAGGATTTACAGGATTTTTTGCTTTGCAAAAATTCTTGTTGCTGCCCTGCTTTTTATGAGAAAACCCTTTATAAAAAACATTGTATAATCGCTGTTTAATTATTTTTTTGTAAATTAGCGGATAAAGAAGTTGTTTAA
>JALVDO010000029.1 GCA_027008975.1 Saprospiraceae bacterium
ATAGTAAAATTGCCCCTCACCATCTTCCTGCCGACCGTAGGACTCATCTTCACTTAGAGCCGGCAACTCGAACACCTCCAACAGCTCTCCCGTAGGCTTTGAGAATTGAAGCGTCTCTCCGTATTTCGAAAGCTTGAAATCACAATGAATGAAATCACCAGCCTCATTTGTGCCGGATGCAAAAATCAGCAGGAATCCATGACCGGCAATTTGCACGGCTGGGAAACTCCACTTTTGTGGGTCATCTGTATCATCACTAAGATAATAACCCGATAGGTTGACGGGCGTATCTCCTGTATTATACAATTCAATCCAATCGGGTGTATCTCCGTGGTTGTCTTCAATAATGGTATTATTGTCGCTACAGGCTTCATTGATAACGACTTGTCCTATCCCCAATTGAGCGATGCCAGATAGGACTACAAATAGCGTGAATAGATGATATTTCATTGTTTTAGGTTTTTGATGGATTACTAATACACAACGACCTTCTGCAAGTAACGATGGACTCCATCTGCTAATTCGATTATCCAAACACCGGGTTGTAGTCCGGTTATTTGCCATTGAGTACTATTAATCATCTGATAATTGACCTCATTTCTTTTCCCGTCAAGGGAATACAAATGCACGGATTTTATTCTATTGCCGGAAGAGGAAATGGTAAGTGGGTAACCTCGCTTAACAGGATTTGGAAAAATATTTGCGGCAAAGACACGCTCTTCTTCACTACCGTTGTCAATATTCCAATAAAGCACACCTACTGCATCCAAATCGAACCCGCCACTTACAAAATCGGTGGGGAAGGGATCGTTAATCTTACGCCCCTGAGCATCGTAACTACACCAATGATCATCCAGCGTACCAACGACATCGACAACTCTTACCTGTGTGATGTGCATAACATCGAGCCCCTCTTCGTCCTTTAACTCACTAAGATCAAAAGGCGTTCCGTACCCAAAGATATATTTTCCTGCCAGGTTGTTGATTTTTCTGGCATCCAAGAGTCCAAATGACCCGATTGGATTGATGGTATCCGTCAATGAGTGGCTAGGGAATCGAAAAAAATGCTCCCCATCTGAGCTCACTTCAACAAACGCCAATTCGAGAAAATTACCATCAAAAGAGTTTTCAAAAACGACTAAATCCCATCCTTCACCATCGTATAGCGGATATGCAAAGGTCAGCGTTGCCCTTCCCCCATCACCCAAGCTAATCGTGATATTATCAGCGCTACCAAGCGCATCGTTGTCTGTGCCCAAAGAGGTTAGTCCGAGTTCCGGATACCGAATATCCATTGCTCCCCGGGCTACTTCTACACCATTGGCCCAGCCGATTATAATGGAGCTGTCGGCAGGGATAGCAGTGGTGCCGGCTTCGCCCACAGGTGGTGCATATTGAGCTAATGCAAACCCAAGGTAAAACAGTAGGGAAAAAACAAAGGTTATTTTCTTTTTCATCACCTACAAAGATAAGCGTAAAAATAAAACGACCATACCTTTTTTCAAGGTATGGTCGTCTATCTGATAAAAATTATCGGGGATAACTATCGAAGTTGTTTAAACAAACCGTTCCAAAAATACGCCAATGTAAGAATGAATAGTCGCCAGTGCCAATGCTCTTGCCTGTGTCTTCGATAGAGATTTATTCATAAAATAATCCTCTAGCCGGACGGCTGACTGGTAAAAAGCTATCTTAAAAGCATCTATGGTCTCCTTGTGCTCCGGATGTCTATTCACCCAGGCATCCAAATTGGACATTAATTCGCTTTCCCAATCTGTCAACTCCTTTATTTCACCTTTGGGAAGTGGTTTTGGCGATTGGATTAATTCTCTTCGGGTAGCAATATCCATGCTCAAAGCCGTATAATCAACAGGCCCGCTCCCTTTCAGAGCATAAGCCATCGCCTGCAAAATATTTAGTTCATCCCAGCCCAAATCAAATTGTTGGCAGGGCGCCATTTTGAAATATTTGCTGTTAAACTTTGCAATTTTCTTTTCAGCGTAAGCTACAGGTTCCGGAAATTTATCAGACACCCAACAAGGAACGAAATACTCGTTTCCGGGCGCAGCGTGTACGTAGAAAAGATGGAGGATTAATTGATTAGCATCCTCATAAGCATAAGTGGAATGATAATCAATTGGTGGCTGATTCTCGAGCTTTTTACCCTCGTAGGCCTTCCTCAGGGCTTTGCTCATAGCCCTGTTCACCTTACTGGATGGTCCCTCTTTTTCAAACCAATAAACAGCTTGGTAGGCATAAGCTACCGGAAGGACATTCGCCTCTACAATATCGTAGGCTTTTTTGTTTTCCCAAAGGTGATTGATAGCTTCCTGCAGCTTGTCAATTTCCTCTCCGGAAGGCTCTAATGGTATCTCGTCAACCAAACCGGCATATTTATTTAGAATTTCGTTTTCTCTGCGGGCTTTTTTGTAGGAAGCCTTTGTTCCTTTTCCATAATACCCATCTATTGTACTCTTATAATAGCCCTGTTTTTTTAAGAGCTTTTGCAATTCTACTGCAGAATGCCGTTTGATACGACCATTGATGGATGGAGGGGAAATGCTTGGGATTTCTTTTTTCACGACTTTTGCGGTAGAGTGTCCCCCTTTGGGGCTTATATCTGTGTCGTAACGAGACGGGACGTCTTTTTCTTTGGTCTTGCTTGTGGGCTGTGCCTCCGCGATGTCAACATTGAGATTGATGACCGGTTTTTTAATACCCGTTTCAAATTCATTCAGACTAATCAGCAGGGCGCTATTGACTTTTTTGATAAAAGCATCGGCAAATCCTTTTTTTCTAATACCTCGCAGCTTTTGCTTGGCCTCCTCCATATCTTCAAAAGGACCTGTTAGTATTTTTAAGTTATTGCCTGTGACGATTCCGAGAAGATCCCCCGTTTTATCAAATTTTTCCCATTTGATATTCTTTCGGGTATCTCTCGTCGCCAGCTGAATAACGGTAACAATCTCACCATCACTGAGCTTTCGCTCTTGAATTGCAGCGTTATCAAACCCTTTATTTTTTAATATCCGGAGTACTTTTTCTGCTGTAGCCATATCGTCATAGCCCCCAAGATAAACCTGAGTTACGTGACTTTTGGGCTGTTGGTAAGAATAGACAAACCCCAATGGTTTTAATTCGTTGAAATCCTGTGGTTTGGCATCGACAAATGCACCGATGGCAATTGTATAATGATGATCTTGGGCAGTAGCCGTTGAAATCGCAAAAAGTAAAGCGATGGCTGCCATAAAAATTTTTCTCATAAAACTATATTTTTCTATCAAACGCTTTATTAAAGTCAAATATGATATTTTTTTCTTATAAAGCACATTTTGTTGAATATTAAAACGAAGTATTTAGCCTTAGCGATATAAAATAAACGGAAATACCTCTCCTTTTTTGAATAATGTTCGTCCTTTTGGCAATTCTAGAAAAGCGTCGGCATTGACAAGATTGCTCAGATCGCCTGATCCGTTACCCGTGATTGGTGTTGCCCAGATAATCCCATCTGCCGAATAATCTATTTTTACCTGCAAATAATAGGTTAGGTCAGGCTTAAAGAAATAATCTTCCGCCAAACGTGCAAAAGGATAAGTAACCGATCCCAATCCAAGGCTTTTGTGCAGCCATGCGTAAAAATAGCGATTAACAGACATAAAGGTAGAAACCGGATTGCCGGGAAAGGCAAAAACCTTGGTGCCGTTATCTGCTACTCCAAACCAAAAGGGTTTACCCGGCCGTTGGGCGACCCGATGAAATAGTTTTTTGACCTTAAGGCGCTCCAGAGCCCCCGGCACATAATCAAACTTTCCTTTTGATACACCACCGGTCATGAGTACAATGGGATAATTTCGGATGATATTTTCAAGTGAGATATAAGTCGCCTCTTTATCATCGGGCAAGTGAACCAAATCGGCATCTACTCCCCACTTCCGAATCGTCGTCTTTATCTGGTAAGCATTAGATTTTCTTATCTGGTGCGGAAGCGGATTCCCGGTTACTTCCACCAACTCGTCTCCGGTGGTAATGATAGCTGCCTTGGGGATGGCTGCTACCTGAAGTTCCGATTTTCCAATTGTTGCAGCTACTCCTATTTCAGCAGGACTTATGCTGGTGTATTTAGGCACGAGCAGTGCTCCCTTTTGGCAATCTTCCCCCTGTCTGTGAATATTTTTTCCCTGATTGAGGTTGTCGATAGTAATGGTCGCTACCCCGTCTTTCACATTCACGTCTTCGTACCGAACAACGGTGTCCGTCTGCTTGGGTAGCATGGCACCTGTCATTATCTCAACACAACTTCCAGGACTGGGATTGGTGATTTGTGGTGCGCCCGCAGCCCCTATACCAGCTATGTTAAAGCTTCTTTCTCCTTTCGCATAGTTGGTGTAATCAATGGCTATCCCATCCATCGTAACGCGGTCAAAAGGAGGAAAATCTCTATCTGCATACAAATCCTCCATGAGTACCATCCCGACGGAATCCTCCAACTTAACTTTTTTAGTTGCGAAAGAGGAAGTATTTTCCAGAATAATCCCAAGTGCTTCTTTTACGGAAATCATTATTTGTGTCTGTCTGTTTAAAAAAAATAGGAGGTGTTTTTGTCCTTTACATTACATTTGGCTACATTCCAATGTTTCCGCAAAAGTAAAAAAAATGTTCCTTTGCAATAGTTTATTTCAGTTTATTTGCTGACAAATAACAACAAACAACTACAAATCAACACATTATGACAAAATGATCTTAGCAAGGAAGTCCAGCAAACATAAATAATGTACTATTGGGAATAAAATAAGTATTGGATATTTGCACCAACAAAGGAAGATACTAAGAGATATAAGGACAGAGCAGAAATGCTTCCACGAATATAGAAACAAAAGAATTTGATATCAATGGATATCATTTTGGTATGTAGATAGCCTCTCAAGCTTTTTTGAAGCCACTCGCAAGGGTGGCTTTTTTTGTTGATGCAAAGATAGGGCTTTTATTTGAAAATGAAAGTTTTTTAAAGATTTTTATTCCTCAAAAACGGAAAAAATAACCTTTTTAGGGCTCGTCTTTCCATGAAAAAGACAAAAAAAAGGCAATTTTCTGATTTTTTTCTTGAGGCAAAAATAGAATTAAATTTCACTAAAAAGTAACAATTATAACGATAAATTGCTCGTAATGAATGAACTAACACTAATTAAATGCAGATAACAAATACAGTAAACGATTAAATTGTACTTATTTATGGAGCAAAAGTGCCTCATCTTTGTGCTATCGAAAAGAAAAGCGGTTTTTGTTTTTTATTTTTCGAACTAATAACAAATCATAATCACACTGAAATCTGAAAAGATTTCAAAACAGTTGAGAATCGTTTCTCAATTATAATCTCATGAGTAAAAATTTTTTGATTGAATATCGAAGGATATTCAGTTTTGGTATGTAGATAGCCTCTCAAGCTTTTTTGAAGCCACTCGCAAGGGTGGCTTTTTTTATTTGGAGTACTTTTTTTCAAGAAAAATTGAAAATTTTCATGGAGAAATATTAAAAATCTACGCAATTTCTACAGAAATTAATAAGAAAATCATTACAATATACTTATTATCAATTAATTATTTGTTTCAATAAGTATATTTTGGATTCAGATTGTGAAGTTATTGTACTATTTAACGTCTTAAAAGTGTTGCATCTTTGTGCTATCGAAAAAGGGAAAGATACTTTT
>JALVDO010000030.1 GCA_027008975.1 Saprospiraceae bacterium
GGTCAATTCAAAATAAGCAGAGGTCGGTACCGGTTTTTTACTACACCCTTTCACGACGATTCTTTGGTCTTCGTAATCCTTTGTATCCAAAGAACGAATTTTTTGTGTATAATAATGTGAAAGATAGGCATCCTTTGTCCCCATAAAAACCTCTTCGGCAACCGGAGCGGCATGACTCGCAACCAACATATACGCCCAACTTGGTACAATGGCGTCAGCTGAGCAAAACACAACTAGTATTTTGCCTTCGTACTGCGACCAATCGTGTTCTTTAAGCGCCAAACGGAAATCTTTTTCCTTGATAATCATCTCCATGAAGAGATAGTCTTTCAAATCAAAGGGTACGATCTCCCGCGAAGGGAAAAAATCCTCCAAATTGATTGTTTTTAGGCTGCTATTTGCGACTCTGTTGACCAAAGGCTTATCCATAATTATTCTTCTTCGGTTGATGAATTGTTCGATTCCTCCTGTTGAGACTGATGCAACATTTCCACTTTTTCTTTAATATCGGAAATGGAAATATTCTCTATCTCTTCCTCTGCCGGTGCTTTCTCTCCTATCTCCGAATCCGGATTCTTAAAATCCTTAGGCTTTGGCAAATCTTCCAAACTATTGATCCCAAAGTAATCCATGAATTTAGGACTGGTACCGTATAATAACGGGCGCCCCGGTGCATCACTCCTCCCCAGTATGGAAACAAGCTCTTTCTCTAAAAGTTTTTGGATAGAGTAATCACAGCTAACACCGCGGATATTTTCCATCTCTCCCTTGGTGACGGGCTGCTTATACGCGATGATGGATAAAGTCTCCAGCGCTGCCCGTGAAAGCCGCTTTCTGGTCGTTTGCTTCAGGTAGGTTCCGATGGTATTGTGATAGCTTCCTTTGCTCAAGAACTGATACCCTCCGCCAATCTCCACCAACTCAAATGCGAAGTCCTCCCTGTCGTACCTTTCTTTGATAAAGTTTATACTTTTCCGGAGTTCTTCCTTGTGGAATTTCATGCCAAAAGACTCTTCCAAGCAACTACTTATTTCCTTAAACGAAATGGGCGTTGCCGCGGTAAAAATCAAACTTTCAATTTGTTGTGCTAGTTGTTTCAAATTCAATTGTATTTAGAAGTTGTTTAAAATAACTCACTTGGCTCTACCTACCTTCGTCTGGCAGACAGGTGCAATATAACCTTTTAAGCGAATATTTTGTCACTTTTTTTATTCTTTTCTATCAAACAATTCAAAATAATCTTTAAATATATACTTTCTATTTCTCCTAAATCCAGTATACTCCTCTATAATTCCAAGTTTTTCAAATTCGGAAAGTAGTCTATTTGCTGTTGATGCTGCAATATTCAATTCTCCTACCAATTTTTTTGAGGTAATAATTGGGTTTTGAAATAAAATTCTTGATATTTGAATGCCTTTTTCTGCCTTACTTCCCATTTTTGGTATTTTATTATTTTCAATATCAGCTTTAAGTTGTATAATATCTTTAAATACCTGAATTGATGATTTTGAAGTTTCAATAACACCTACCAAAAAGAATATAATCCATTGTTCTAAATCATTCTTTAATCTTACTCTCATTAAATTGTCGTAATAATAATCTTTGTGTTTTTCAAAAAAATCAGACAAATATAGTGCAGGTTTCTTTAAAATATCATTACTAACCAAATACAATGTAATCATCAATCGTCCCAATCGGCCATTTCCATCTAAAAATGGATGAATTGTTTCAAATTGATAATGAGCAATAGCAATCTTTATCAAATGAGGAATATAATAATTATTCTCATTTATGAACTTTTCTAAATCGCTCATTAAATCGGACAATTCATTATGATGGGGCGGAATATAAATGGCATCTTTGAGTGTTGCACCTAACCAATTTTGACTTTTCCTAAATTCTCCAGGCAGTTTATGTTTTCCTCTAACACCTGACAATAAAACTTTGTGTGTGTTTTTTAGTAATCTGTTAGACAATGGTAATTTTTCAAGTTCAGATATTGAATAATTTATAGCATTAATATAATTTTGAACTTCTTTCCAATCGTCTCTTCTTTCAGGATTTATCTCTTCTTCATTCAAAAGAGCTTCTTCCATATTTGTTCTGGTTCCTTCAATTCTGCTTGAAGTTGTAGCTTCCTTTGAAATGTGCATTTTGATAAAGAAGTCAACATTTGGTATTAGTTGTGAAAAGGCATTTAATTCGCCAAGCAATCTATTTGCCTCCGATAATAAATGATTTACCTTTGATGAAGAGATAATCCATTCGGTATTAATTTTTTCTGGTAAGAAAGATGAATATTCTATTTGCTTAATATATTTTCCTGCTTTAAAATCCTTAATATCCATACCAAAGAATTACTTTTTTGCAAATATAATAATTTATGTTTTCATTATTGCGTATTTTTGCAATTATAAATATCCTTGTTTTCGTTTTTTTAATTATCCACAACATTTTAATAAAAAGTCATGTTGCGTTACTTATCAATAGTATTATTGCTAATCATCACCTCGTTTCTATCATCACAAGATGTCTCCCATCAATGGGTGAGAACCAACCCGGGCGGAGGGGGTAATTTCAGTACCATTGCCGCCGGACCTACGGGCATTATCCTGGCAGGTAGTGATTTGAGCGGTGCTTATCGCAGCCTCGACAACGGGCAGTCATGGGATGTAATCGGGGCTTCGCGCGGGTTGACAATTACGCATGTCAGTTGCGTGGGTTTTCACCCAACGGATGGCAGTGTCCTATACATTGGCACTGAGGGAGGCATTTTCAGGAGTGATGACGGTGGCAACTCCGTCTCACAAGTACTCAATGACGGTTATATTACGGATATTCAATTTGCTCATTCGAGTACTTCAACAGGATATGCGAGTTACCATCCGATGTACAACTCCAATAACGGTTCTATTTACAAGACAACAAACAACGGTCTGTCATGGTTTTTAGTTAGCAATTCGGGCATTCCCCCCGGACGAAGAATACTAAAACTAGCGGTAAGTCGCCAGAATCCGGATAAGCTTTATTTCCTTTCGGGAGAGGGTGGTTTTGCATGTGGTCCTGCCGAGTTGTATCGAAGTATTGACGGAGGTGTCAGTTGGACAATTATTTCAGGTGGACTGGGAGAAATAATGGACTTTGCACTCGATCCTGCCAATGACAACAATCTGTATCTGACAACCATGAATGCGGATTGTTCCTACGGTGATTACTGGATGAATTTATCGGGTGGTTTTTACAAGAGTACAAATAGTGGAGACAACTGGGTATTAAAGTCCAATCAGGTGGGAAATATTTGGCTCAAACCAAGCATGCCGGGTACGATTCGCCTAATTGATGTACGGGAGCCTTATCCGTGGACGGACAATGAGGGCACCTGGCAATCAACCGATGATGGCAACACCTGGTCGCAAACCGGTAGCGTTGACAACTGGGGCTATGGCTTCAACGGGCAGGCTTATTTTTCTTATGGGTCCAGCTTCAATGGAATCTGTAAAACCCTGGGAGAAAGTCTGCAAGATGAAGACGTGCTGTTTTGGGTTAATACCCAATGGTGTTTTGGCACAACGGATGGAGGGGTGACCTTCACTCATTTACACACGCAGGAAGTATCGCCGGGCTGGTGGCACTCAACGGGCTTCGACAATGTCAATATGTTGGATATTGCAATAAGCCCTGCCAATAACGACAAAGTTTATCTAGGGTATTTTGATATGGGCTTCTGGAGGAGTCTGGATGGTGGAGATAGCTGGCAATCCGGGAATGATGAAATGTATGCACCGAGTTGGATTGGATTAGGTGGCAATGTCGCCAGTATCGAAGTAGACCCCACTCGCGAAAATGTAGTATGGTGTACTATGTCCGAAAATCAAGATGGTGAAGACGCCACCTTTCTAATACGCAGCAATAATTCGGGAGAAAAAACGAGTTGGGTAGATTCTTACGCAGGATTACCAACGATAGAAATAATTGGTTTGGTCGTTGACCCCAACAGTAGTAGCACCAATCGTACTTTATACGTAACGGCAGAGGGGAATGTCTATAAAAGCACAAATGATGGATATAACTGGACGATGGTTTTTAATAATGGTGGTTGCCGATTTGTATCCGTCGATTATTACGATAGCAACCTGATTTATGCCGGAGGGGAAAGCGGACTTTGGCGCTCAGAAGATGCCGGAGGCTCTTGGGTACAAATAGGGAATGCCGAAATGACTGGCAATGGCTATTTTTGGGGCACATGGGAAGGTGTTTTTGATGTGGATGCCGATCCCCACCACACGGGATGGGTGTATGCCTCGTTTTTCGGAACGGGAAAAGGTTTGTATAAAAGTACCGACAACGGCAATACCTGGACGAAACTGCTCACGGATAATTACATGCGTTCGGTTGCCATCTCTCCTGTAAACGGAGATATTATTTATGCGACATCATCGAGTGCTTTAGAGTCCGGCGGTTATGAGTTCGACTCCAACGGTGTGTTGTTTTCTTACGATGGTGGCGCAAACTGGACCAATGTTAGCGGGGATATGGATTGGCCATTTGCAGCAGTAGTGGAAGTAACAGGCTCCGGCAAGGTTTACGTAGGCTCGCCGGGTACCGGCTTCCAAGTCGCGAACGTACCCAATGTGCTGCCGGTGGAAATCGTTAATCCCTTTAAAGCATCATTGCAAAACACCAGGGTGCTATTAGAGTGGACAACAGGAGTAGAAATTGATAACGCTTATTTTATAATTGAAAAATTAGATAAAAATAATCATTGGATAAAGTGGAAGCAAATCACCGGAAAAGGAAAACCTTTTCATTATCGCCTATTCGACGAAAATCCGGAAACAGGTGAGAATAGCTATCGCCTATGGCAAGTGGATTTGGATGGAAAAAGAAGAATGTTCGGAGAAAAAAGTGTTTTTATCAAGGACAAAACCGGAGGATTTTCTATTTTTCCGAATCCGGCATCGGATGTGATTCATTTGCAATTCTCAAGACAACCCATCATGAAAAATATTGAAATTTCTGTGTGGAACGCTCTGGGGCAGCCCATTAACTTACCCGATATTAACTATCGGGGGAATACTATCCAGATGCCGGTAAAAGATCTGGCAGCAGGCGTATATTATTTAAAAATAGCTCAGGGGAGTAAATATTTGGGTGAGAAGAGATTCATTGTGGAATGATTAAAATCGGCAAATCTTCTCAAAAAACGTTCGATTATTCCTCCCAAACAACTACATTTGTCAAAAAATAAAACGATGGTCGAACATTATCATATCACCTTACCAAGACATCGCCGGGGGTACCACCTAATCACAAATGAAATATACAAAGCAGTCGGGGCATTGCCCGAACAGGGTATGCTTCACGTCTTCATCCAGCATACTTCCGCAGCCCTAACGATTAATGAGAATGCCGACCCCTCCGTTTTGCACGACTTTGAAACAATATTCAATCGCCTTGTCCCCGAAAATATGCCGGGGTTGAGGCACACCATTGAGGGACCGGACGATATGCCGGCTCATATCAAGGCTGCACTCATTGGAAGTTCCGTAAGCATCCCAATTGTGGATGGAACACTTGCATTGGGAACATGGCAGGGCATTTTCCTGTGCGAATTTAGAAACCACGCGACTCCACGAAAACTGGTAGTGACCGTTAT
>JALVDO010000031.1 GCA_027008975.1 Saprospiraceae bacterium
TTATGACTATGCAGTTGGCAGGGAACTTTGGAAAAGCGACGGGACCGCCGAAGGAACAGTTATGATTAAAGACATATGCCCCGGCAACGGTAGTTCCAATCCAGAGAACCTTATTAACCTGAATGGAACGCTGTTTTTTATTGCTGATGATGGCACCAATGGGCTAGAACTTTGGAAAAGTGATGGTACTGCCGAAGGAACTCTTTTGGTCAAAGATATATGCCCGGGTTTATGTAGTTCCACCCCATCTTCTCTTATTGAAGTAAACGGAATTCTGTTTTTCAATGCATTCGATGCCACTAATGGCATGGAACTTTGGAAAAGTGATGGAACGCCAGAAGGAACAGTTTTAGTTACGGATATTTATTCAGGAAGTGGCAGCTCTAACCCCCGCAACCTGATTAATATGAACGGGACACTTTTTTTCTCTGCTTCCAATCGAACTTTTGGTACAGAATTATGGAAAAATAATTACATTGAAGAAGAGGAAGTGCCGGAAAACAATCAGGAAATAACGGCATTCCCTAACCCTACTTCAGGAAAGTTGAAATTCACCGGAAAAAATATTGAAGGATCGGATTTATACCTATTTGACAGTACGGGAAGGGTAATGACTACCCAAAAGCTCAATGGTAAAGAAATGGATATTTCCTATCTGCAGGATGGTTTGTATTTTATATTGATTATTAACACCGATGGGTCATTTGGAATTAAAATTTTCAAAAACTAAACAAAATACACTACAAAAATCTAATCTTATTCCTCGTGGCATTTATCTTTCTTACTGCTTGCGGAACAAAGAAAGAATTGGCAGGGTACAAGCCTCAAACTACAACCTCGTTATCTTTCAGCAAATGAACAAACATAATCGGATAAAAAATGAATAACGAACACCGATTAACGAACAGCGATTTTAGAAGTAAATTTAAGAATGAACAAATTTGATTTAGAAGAACGATTGATAAATTTTTTAGTTTTGATAATTGAAATCACGAAGGAAATGCCAAACAATTATGCGGCTAATCACTTAGCCAAACAATTACTTCGTTCAGGCACTTCGGTATCACTAAACTATGGAGAAGCCCAAAGTGGAGAATCGAGAAAGGATTTTGTTCACAAGATGAAAATCGTTCTTAAAGAGTTACGTGAAACGTTTATCTGTTTAAAAATCATTGAGCGAACTAGGCTAAACAAAAGTCAATCCAAAATAGAAAAAGCAAAGAAGGAAAATAATGAACTTATTTCAATCTTTGTGAAAAGTATAACAACAGCTCAAACCAATATGAAGGGATGAAAATCAAACAATCGCAAATACATCTAAAATCAGCTTGCCCGCGCCGGTACGCGCCTGTATGGGTATGGGTTAATCGGTGTTCCTTGTTCTTCAATCAAAAAATACAAAGAAAGCCGAAAAGGTAACAATAGATATGAGTAACATATTACTGATAGAACCCTTCTTTGGAGGCTCCCATCAACAATGGGCAGAGGGGTGGAAAAAACACAGTAGGCACAAAATCCACCTACTTACATTATCTGCTCATCACTGGAAATGGAGGATGCACGGCGGAGCGGTAACACTAGCAGAGCAGTTTTTAACGATGGACTTGGAACCCGATTGGATAGTGGCAAGTGATATGCTCGATTTATCTGTCTTTTTGGCGCTCACCCGTCCGAAATCAAATGGGACACCAATAGCCGTCTATTTTCACGAGAACCAACTGACCTATCCTTGGAGTACCACAGAGGAAGACCCCGGAAAACAACAGGACAACCACTACAAATTTATCAACTATACCACTGCACTCGCAGCGGACAAATGCCTCTTCAACTCCGATTATCACCGAAGTAGTTTTTTGGAAGCATTACCACTTTTTTTGAAGAAATTTCCTGACCATCGGAATATAGAGACTATTGCGAGCATTGAACAAAAAAGCGAAATATTACCATTGGGGATGGATTTATCTGCCCATGATGCTTTCGCAAAAGGCGACAAAAAACACATCAATCGCCCCCCTGTTTTGCTGTGGAATCACCGATGGGAATACGATAAAAATCCCAACGCCTTTTTTCATGCACTTTTTGAATTAAAAAATCAGGGAATGGCTTTTCAACTAATTGTATTAGGTGAAGAATTGCAAAAGTCTCCCTCGATATTTGAAGAGGCAAAACAGCGACTGCGGGATGAAATCATCCATTGGGGGTACTGCGAGCGCCGGGCGGATTACAGTCAGTGGCTTTGGATGGCTGATATTTTGCCCGTCACTTCCAATCAGGATTTCTTTGGCGGTAGCATCATTGAAGCAGTTTATTGCGATACTATTCCGTTGTTGCCCCATCGGCTGGCATACCCGGAGCACTTCCCCAATCATCCCGAATTTTATTACCATTCCGATGAAGAATTTCTGACAAAGTTATCCCAATTGATTAAAGGCTTTGATGCCCAACGCCCGATAAATACCCAGCATTTGGTCAGCCGGTACGATTGGTGTACGCTTATTAGCCGATATGATGGATTGTTTAGTTGATATTTTAATTGAATCCTTTACTTATTCGAAACTCTGCCCTCCACCGCGTTAATTTTTGCGTTTTCAAAATTCTGGTCGGCTTCAAAGCCCTGCCCCCAAATTTTCTCCTTTGGGCGTGTGATGACGACGAAGCGATCGGAATAGATAATCTGTTTGCGCTCATCCCATACCAGTTCTTCGGTTTCCAATTTCTCTCCGGCAATACTTTCCCACACGACGCTGTCCCTGAAAAAAATCTTGCCATTGCGTTCTTCCCGAATAGCATAATTGCTGTAAAGCGTGCTCGCTACCCTTTGGTTTGGGTCGAAAAATTCAACCAGAACGCCTTGGGTGAATCGTTGCACCGGACGATTTTGGTCGAGCGAGGTGAGCATCTCGTGTCCTGTTATTCGCACCTTTACCTGAGCGGAATCGCTATAGAGGATTTCGACGTCCTCAGCGCGCTCTTCACCGGTCTTTAGTTTGTCCATATAGGCGGCAATATCAGCGGGGTCATTCCCACAGGAATAAATGCCCAGACTCAGCATTCCGATGATTATTCCAGATATTAGATGTCGCATAATTGATATTTTAGCAAACAAAGTTAAGAAAGAATTTAGAATTGGTGTAAATTTGGAGTCTGTTATGCTATTTGAGATTTTGCGTGAGGGATAGGAGTGACCCGACCAAAGGCCTGCCTCCCGACTGAAAGCTTGCCTCCCGAAGGAAACGAGGGAGGGAGGGAGGGGTCTGGAGCGAATGCGGAAGACGGGAGCGAAGCGGATCTACCTGGCTACAATAAAGTATAGAATGCAGTTAGACAGGCTCACGGATAGCAATTGACGCTTTCGGTCATCGTTGTTAACCCGACCCATAGGGGCACGCCCCAATAAATTAACTTGTTTTTGCACAAGCACTTATTAGAAGATAAAAAAATGGATATTTCAGTCGTCGTACCATTGTTTAATGAAGAGGAATCTCTGCCGGAATTGGTGGCATGGATTGACAAAGTTATGCAGGCTAATGGTTTTAGCTATGAAGTCATCATGGTGGATGATGGTAGCAAGGATAGGTCATGGAAGGTAGTCCGGGATTTGGCAAAGAAATATCCATCGGTTAGGGGGTTTAAATTTCGGCGCAACTACGGCAAGTCTGCAGCATTGAATACGGGATTTCAGGCGGCGAAGGGCGATGTTGTCATCACGATGGATGCCGATTTGCAGGACAGTCCGGATGAGATACCGGATCTTTATAAAATGATAAAAACAGACGGGTACGATATGGTTTCCGGATGGAAAAAGAAGCGACATGATCCCTTATCCAAACGATTGCCGTCTAAATTCTTCAATGCTGTCACCCGCAAGTTGAGCGGAATTCGTTTACACGATTTCAACTGTGGGCTGAAGGCGTATCAAAATGAAGTCGTCAAAAGCATTGAAGTCTATGGGGATATGCACCGGTATATTCCGCTATTGGCCAAGTGGGCGGGTTTTTCCAATATCGGAGAGAAGGTAGTCGAACACCGGGCACGTAAATACGGCTATAGCAAATTTGGGGTCTCTCGTATCCTGACGGGATTTCTCGATTCGCTCTCCATTACCTTTATCGGACGATTCGGGAAGAAACCCATGCACTTTTTCGGAGGAATGGGCGTATTGTCCTTTTTTATCGGTTTTATCATTTTAATTTATTTGAGTGCGACCAAATTGCTTTATAAGGAATACGGTATGACTGATCGTCCTTTGTTTTATTTTGGAATATTGGTGATTATTATCGGAATGCAGTTGTTTGCGACGGGCTTTCTCGCGGAGCTGATGATGCGCAACTCTCCGGAGCGAAACCAGTATTTAATCGAGGAACAAACATCTAATCACGAACAGGCGGATTGATGAAACAAAATATAATAATCCTCAGCCCTGCCCATCCTCTGCGTGGAGGAATAGCTTCCTCTTCCGAGCGTCTCGCTATCGCCTTGCAACAAGCCGGCGACGAGGTGGAAATAATCAGCTTTAGCCTTCAATATCCGGGATTTTTATTCCCCGGTAAGACACAATATACAGATGACCCCGCACCGGAAGGGTTGAAAATTCACACTTTAATCAACTCTGTAAATCCCTTTAACTGGCTAAAGACAGGGCTGCGCTTGAAGTCCATGCAGCCCGATTTAATCATCGTCCGCTTCTGGATGCCCTTCATGGGACCCGCGCTGGGTACCATCCTTCGCCTGGCAAAATCCAATGGGAAAACCAAAGTGATTGCCTTGGCGGATAATATCATTCCGCACGAAAAACGCCCAGGTGATTATCTGTTGACCAAGTATTTCTGTGGTAGTGTGGATAGCTTTTTGGTGATGTCCAAATCGGTAGGGGAGGATGTCTGGAAATTCACGACGGAGAAGCCCGTTGTTTTCTCTCCACACCCCATTTACGATAATTATGGTGCATTGGTTGACAGGCAAACGGCTTTGCAACACCTCGGATTGGATACTGCTTATCGCTATTTGCTTTTCTTTGGCTTTATCCGCGATTATAAAGGGCTGGACCTGCTATTGGAGGCAATGGCGGACGACTCATTGGAGCACCTGCCCATCCGGTTGATTGTCGCCGGAGAGTACTACGGCAATCAGGAGAAATACGAATCGCTCATCGCAAAATTGGGCTTGTCGCAAAAGTTGATTCTGCACAATTCTTTTATTCCACACGAGGAGGTGAAGTACTTTTTTGGGGCTGCTGACCTCGTTGTACAACCGTATAAAACGGCTACACAGAGTGGTATTACCCAATTGGCTTATCATTTTGAAGTGCCTATGTTGGTGACCAATGTTGGCGGACTGCCGGAGATTGTCGCCGATGGTGAAATGGGTTATGTCGTCGAGCCGGACAGTCGGGAAGTAGCAAAGGCAATCTTAGATTTTTATGATAATAATCGTTATTTGACTTTTTTGGATGGCGTTCGTCAAAACAAAAAGCGCTTCGACTGGGAGCGCATGGTAGAAAAAATTAAAGGCTTATTTTTTGGGCGTGCCCCCTCATAACTTCGGGGTCAGGTCAATGACAATGACCGAAAGCGTCAATTGCTATCCGCTCCTATCCGCTCCTCCGTCGCACATACCGCTACTATCCTTCACGCGCTCCGCAG
>JALVDO010000032.1 GCA_027008975.1 Saprospiraceae bacterium
CCGGTGATATTGTACCCGGTTTTTCCCAAAGGTGGTTCGAGTACTTTGAGCGGTCAATTCAAAGATAAATAAAACAGAAAACAAGCATATAAATAGTTTGCGCATAGCTTTACTCTTATTTAGGAATAGCCTTCAAATTATTACTTTTTTGTTTCATCTCAAAATTTCGAGTTAAAATAGTGGTATTTTTGATTAAATTAAGACATTTGCGTTTTAATTTAACAGGTATTAACCTATATATTATTGTATGTCCAACATTATTAAACTAACTTTCAATCCCTTTCAGGAAAACACTTATATCATTTACGATGACTCAAAGGAATGTATTATCATCGACCCCGGTTGTTATGATGCATCTGAAAAATCTTTTCTGAGCGCAAAAATCAAGGAACTCGGACTAAAGCCTGTTAGGTTGTTAAACACGCATTGCCATTTAGACCACATTTTTGGAAATGCTTATGTGGCTAAAACGTATAATCTCCCCCTGGAAATACACAAAGGAGAAATTCCCGTATTGGAAGCCTTTCTACCAACCAGCCTGGGATATGGCATAACTAATGTAGAAGCCTCCCCCTTGCCCGGTCGTTTTATAGAAGAAGGAACATCTATTTGCTTCGGTGAAACGACACTAAAGACATTGCTAACGCCCGGTCATAGTCCGGCAAGCATCTGTTTTTACAATGAAAAAGACAGTTATGTAATAGCCGGTGATGTACTTTTTTACGAAGGAATAGGCAGAACTGATTTACCCGGAGGTGATTACCAAACATTACTCAATAGTATCAATACAGAATTATTTCTACTGCCCGACAATACCATTGTATATCCCGGACACGGCATAAAAACAACAATTGGACACGAAAAAGTACATAACCCATTTTTATCGTAGAACTATTGACTTTAATTTTTAAATCACGTATCTTTGTACCTGTTATTGAAAGAATAACCCCTGATAATCAATGATTCTTCCCATGAACAATCATTACTAGATGTTGTTGAAAAACAACAAACATGAGGTTAGTGCCTTTTTTAACAAAATTGATTGGGATATATGATTGAGCTTGCTTCTGATCCAAGAAACGTTTCTCGTATAGATGGTTTGGTACAAAAAATTGTCCAGGATTTTAGAATAAGTCCTAATAAATATGGAGACATTCTCGTAAGCCTTACCGAAGCGGTAAATAATGCTATTGTACATGGTAATAGAAGAGATGCTTCTAAAAAAGTCAAAATCGATTACCGTAAAATTCACCATAACAGATTGGCGATTTTAGTTTCTGATCAAGGCGAAGGGTTCGACCCTAGGCAGGTATCGGATCCTACCTGTCCTGAGAATTTGGAGCGATGTGGTGGCCGTGGCGTTTATCTTATGCGCCAATTATGTGATGATGTACAATACCACAACAACGGTAGCACCATAGAGATGCAGTTCAATATTCGGTAGTTTTTCTTTAGCTATGGAAGATTTTTTCCCGGAGTCAGAGGAGATTGATCAGGATGTTTTATTTATTTCCGAATTACCTCGTTTCAAAATTTCCAATGAATCCGCTCTCTCTGACTGGATAAAGACAATCATTGAGCGTCACAGGTGTGTACTGCGATTACTAACCTATATTTTCGTTACTGACCAACAATTACTGGAAATAAACCGGGAATACCTCCAACACGATACCCTCACCGATATTATTACCTTTCCTTATAGCCAATTGCCATTTATCCACGGCGATATTTTCATCAGTATAGACAGAGTAAAGGAAAATGCGCAAAAATTTAGTACTTCTTTTGAAAATGAACTTCACCGCGTAATTAGTCATGGTGTACTTCATCTGTGTGGATTCGGAGATAAAACAGCGGAGGAAGAAAAAATAATGCGTAAAAAAGAAGATGAAGCGCTAAGTTTGCTTGAAGAACTTACATAAACGATAGTGTTAGTACGGTATCTTTTTTAAATTCCTTTTTTTCCCTTTTCTTTGCAATTCCATTGTGTATTGAAACAGCAGCGCATGACGTTAAACGGAAAAAGTTTATTTTTAAAATAAGTAACAACTTACCTCCTCCTGTTTTTAGACATTAAAGCATTTGGGTAGTGGCAAGTAGTTACTAAAACAAATAGTGAATGAAAGTATTAAAATTTGGAGGTTCCTCGGTTGGTACACCGGAAAGAATACTCGGAATATTAGATATTTTAAAAACGTATTATGAGCGCGGTGAAAAGTTCACCGTAGTATTTTCGGCTTTTGGGGGAATTACCGACCAACTAATTGAGATGGCAAAAGTAGCTGCAAAAGGAGAGGAAGAAGCGTATTTAAACCTGTTTGAAGCCTTCTCAAAGCGAACCTTCAATACGGTTGATAGTATTCTAACGGGTAGTTATAAAGCAGAAGCAACCGAATTATTAAAAGAAAATCACAATGTATTAAAAATGCTGCTCAAAGGTATTTTCCTAGTTCGGGAGATTAGCAAGCGAACGATGGATTATGTCCTTAGTTTTGGGGAGCGAAATTCTGCTTTTGTAATACACCAGTTGTTGAAGAACCACGGAATCCCGGCGGACTACCTTGACGCAAGAAACATCATTACAACCGATAAAAAATTTGGTGCCGCCAATGTCGATTTTGATGTGACCTATAAAAAAATAAGAGATTATTATCAGACACATCCAAATATTCAAATAGTCACCGGATTTATAGGAGCTGCTCATGGAGGACTGACAACAACGCTGGGAAGAGGCGGTTCTGACTATACCGCTGCCATACTTGCCAACGGGTTAGATGCTGAAGTATTGGAAATATGGACAGATGTTAACGGCGTATTAACCGCCGACCCCAGAAAGGTAGAAAAAGCATTTACGATTAAAACACTTTCCTATGCGGAAGCAATGGAAATGTCGCATTTTGGAGCCAAAGTCATTTATCCACCAACTCTTCAACCCGTTTTACTCAAAAATATTCCGCTTTACATTAAGAATACCTTCAATCCAAAGTTTGTAGGAACGCTTATCACGCAACAGTCAAAAAACGAGCAAAAACGCCCTATCAAGGGTATTTCTTCCATCGCACAAATTTCATTACTGACACTTCAGGGCAGCGGATTATTTGGCGTGCCGGGAATTGCGGGAAGGCTCTTTAGTGAAATTGCAAAAGTGGGAATCAACATCATATTGATTACACAGGGCTCTTCGGAGCATTCGATAAGCTTTGCTGTGCAACCAAGTGATTGCAAAAAAGCAAAAAGACAAATTGAGCAGGCATTTGACTATGAGATGAAATCCGGAATTGTAGATCCGGTAAAAGTAGAGCACGACTTGTCTGTCGTTGCTGTTATCGGAGAGAATATGAGATACCAACCCGGCATTTCAGGACAATTATTTAGTGCGCTAGGCAAGAATGGTATTAATATTTCAGCTATAGCCCAAGGTTCTTCGGAATTAAACATCTCACTGGTTGTTGACCAAAAAGATGAGACCAAGGCACTAAATGTCCTACATGAAGCTTTCTTCCTATCTCCGACAAAGAGCATCAATATTTTCATTGTCGGAGTCGGGTTAATAGGAGCCAGATTATTAAAGCAAATAAAAAATCAGGCAGAAAACCTTAGGAAAAAACACGCTATTGAAATCAACTTAATCGGATTATCCAATAGTAAAAAAATGATTTTTAACAAGAAGGGTATTGATATTGAAAAGTGGGAGGAACTCCTCAATGAGTCTGATACGAATACCGACTTAGATAAATTTGTCAAAATAATGTATCAATACAATTTGCCTAACTCTATTTTTATCGATAATACTGCTAATGCAGAAGTGGCGGGACTTTACGAAAAGATTTTAAAACACAGTATTTCCATTTCAACACCAAATAAAATAGCAACTTCATCTGATTATAAACAGTATAAAAAACTGAAAAAACTAGCCGTAAAAAACAATGTAAAATTCATGTACGAAACCAATGTAGGTGCTGGGCTTCCCGTGCTATCTACATTACATGACCTAATTAGAAGTGGTGATGATATTATAAAAATAGAAGGAGTCTTATCCGGCTCTCTTTCTTTTATTTTTAATAATTTCAAAAAAGGAAGCAGCTTTTACGACATTGTCAATGAGGCCAGGCAAAAGGGATTTACAGAACCTGACCCTAGAGTTGACCTCAACGGAATTGATGTCAGTAGAAAACTATTAATACTAGCAAGAGAAGCCGGTTATAATACAGAGCAGGACGATATTGTTATTCACCGCTTTCTACCGGAATCTTGCCAGCAAGCTGAATCCATCTCCGACTTTTTTGAAATGCTCAAAAAGGAAGATGCCTATTTTGAGCAGCTACGCAATGACGCTGACAAAGAAGGAAAAGCCTTGAGAATAATTGCAAAATTAGAAAACGGCAAAACCAGTATCGGATTAGAAGCTGTCGATGCCAATCACCCTTTTTTCGGGCTGAGCGGCAGTGATAACATGATTATTTTCACAACGAGAAGATATCGGGAGCGACCGTTGGTAATAACCGGACCAGGAGCAGGGGCTGCGGTCACAGCGGCAGGTGTTTTTGCTGAAATAATTAAGATCGGAGAATTACTAAGTAATTGATTATCAATTTGTTATGAAAATAAATTCAGGAATTAAAGTATTTGCACCTGCAACCGTTGCCAATTTGGCCTGTGGTTTTGATACACTTGGTCTGGCTTTAGAACAGCCCGGTGATGAGCTAATAGCAAAAGTATCCGCCACGCCCGGCATTCGCATAATAAAAATAACCGGTGGAAAAAAACTACCCTACGATATAGACAAAAATACCGCTGGGGTAGCTGCAAAAAAATTATTGGAAGCCGTCGGGAATAAAGAGATTGGTATCGAAATGGAGATCCATAAGAAAATGCCTTTCGGTAGTGGGCTTGGGTCAAGTGCTGCAAGCGCCGTGGCGGGCGCAATGGCAGTCAATGAACTATTGCGTCGTCCCTTTACGAAATGGGAGCTACTTCCCTTCGCTATGGCGGGAGAACAGATTGCCAGTGGTGCTTACCACGCAGACAACGTAGCACCATCATTACTCGGAGGAATTACATTCGTCAGAAATAATGAATCATTGGATGTACACCGGCTTTCTGTCCCCCCCGGTTTGTTTGTGACCGTCATTTATCCCCAAGTAGAGATTCTGACAAAAGCGGCAAGGAATATGCTGAGCAATACAGTATCCTTAAAAAACACTGTCCAACAAGCCGCCAACCTTGGAGGGTTCATTATAGGACTTCAGAAGGGCGACTTTGAGTTAATTAGCCGATCATTGGAAGATGTGATTATTGAGCCCCAGAGAGCTTCTTTGATACCGCATTTCCAAGAAGTAAAAGAAGCTGCGCTAAAGCAGGGAGTATTGGGTTGTAGTATTTCAGGGTCAGGTCCCTCAATTTTTGCATTAAGTAATAATAGCTTAATAGCAGAAAATGCAGGTACCGAAATGGAACGAATATATAGAGATAACAAAATAAAAACAGCATTATTTATTTCAAAAATAAATATGGAGGGAGTGATACGGTATTGAAACCACCACACAAAAGCGACAAATATGCAACTATACAGTACCAACGATAAGGATAATATTGTAGATTTAAAGGAAGCCGTATTCAAAGGTTTACCGGATGA
>JALVDO010000033.1 GCA_027008975.1 Saprospiraceae bacterium
TACTGCCTGCCCTACAATAGTCCATTCCCGGATGCCTGTATCAAAGATTCTATCTTTCCCGAAGATGGCTTGCAACCCGGCCAATCCCTGATTGACGTCACCAATTTGACCGACGTCTTCTCCGAAGGCATATAATTCCGGAATGCGCTCGAAGGTCTTTTCGAAGTAAGCGTGGATGACTTCATAACCATTGACAAGTGGACTATCTTCCTCCCATCGTGGTGGAATAAGTGGAACGTTGAGGGCTGACTGACTGCCTTCTTCGTAAAGGTGAGCCGAATATTTTCGGTCGCCAATATGTCGAAGATTCTGCAACCAATCATTTAATTTTGATTTTGTCGGTTCTGTCAATAGCCCGATGGTGGTGAAGAGCATTTTACGCGCATTTTTCGCCAATGTTCTGAGTTGCACCTCCTTTGTCTTTGTGATTTCTTTTTTTAGCCGGATGATTTCCTCCGAAGCGTCAGGGATATCAGCATATATATTGAGGAGTTGTTGCTGCTGCTTTTTGCTTGGAGTGATGAATTTGTCCCAGGCTCTTTGTCGTGCGGCTTTGACGTCCTTTTTTGCTTGTTGCTGAATGTTTTCGAGTTCTTCTTCCGTTGCGTAGCCGGAATAAACTATCCATTCTTTAAATTTTTTGATGCAATCCATCTCTTGCTCGAAGCGCAGGCGCTCTTCGGATTTATAGCGCTCGTGAGAGCCGGATGTGGAATGTCCCTGTGGTTGAGTGACATCCTTGATATGGAAGAGTGCCGGAATGTGTTTGTCGCGAATTCGGGGGATAGCTTTTTGATACATTTCCATCAACCCTTCGTAGTCCCATGCTTTACAGGTGTAAATATCCAGGCCTTGTTTTTTATCCGCATCGTATTTCAATCCTGCAAGTGCTTCCGAAATACTTCCCTTACTGGTCTGATAGTCGATTGGGACACTAATGCCAAAGCCGTCATCCCAGACGGAAATGGCAAGTGGTATTTGCATGACTCCGGCAGCGTTGGCTGCCTCCCAAAAAACCCCTTCCGTGGTACTGGCATCACCAATGGTACAGAACGCTACTTCATTCCCCTTGTCGGAGAATGCAGTGGAGTTGGAAAGCTTTTTATTTTGGCGGTATAGCTTGCTGGCAAGTGCCAGACCGATAGCGCGGGGCATTTGCCCGGCGGTACTTGAGATGTCCGAGCTAATATTGTACCTATTCTTTAGGTCGAGAAACTGCCCCTGCTCATCTATAAAGGGGGTGGCAAAATGGTTGTTCATTTGCCGTCCTCCCGAGAAGGGGTCATTTTCCGTGTCGGCATAGAGTTGGGCAAATAAGTCTTCAATGGTGCAAAGCCCCAGTGCGAGCATAAAGGTTTGGTCTCTGTAATACCCAGCCCGGTAATCACCCTTTTTGAAGGCGTGAGCCATGGCAATTTGTGGTAATTCTTTTCCCGCACCGAAAATGCCAAATTTTGCTTTTCCGGTAAGTACTTCCCTTCTCCCCATAAGGCTAAATTCCCTACTTTCGCAGCAAATCTTGAAATCGGATAATATCGTCTCCTTAGTGAATAATGCACCTTGATCATTGGAGGGGTTTACAAGCAATGTATTACTCATAGGTGTATATTTTGATTTTATCTGATTGTAAAGCCAAATGATTATTAGCTTGAAAAATTAGTTTTTCAAAATATAATTTTGAATACTTAATTACAAGGGACAATATACGAAAAAAATGGGAATAATGCACGAGAATTGCCTCTTATTTTACATTTCTATGGCTATAATATCGTACCTTACAAGACAATAAGCCGTTTTGTTATGTAAAAATCGTCATTATGTATTTTTACCCAATAAGTACCCGAAGGTATATCCTTCAGCGAAAGTGGAATAATAATACTTTCCTTAGCTTTATCGGTAGAATAATACATTATGTTCCTTCCCAGTACGTCATAAATATTGATCTGCACTTCAAGCCTTGTTGGATGTGTCAATTGAATGGTGAAGTCACCGGTGTTAGGGTTGGGGAAAAGCAATAGTTCTCCCTCTTCCTCAAAATTATTGACGGCATCAATGGTGAATACAGTCATTTCCTGACACCCGTTTTCATCCTCTACGACGATGGTATAAGTGCCACTTGGAATATCCGGGTAGAAGGTCTCTGTACTGAAAGTATTGCCTCCGTCGATACTAATCAGGTAATCGCCTGAAGGGGATACTTCAATACTTAGGTTTTGTCCGTCAAAAACGGGATTAATATCCAGGCCTACAGCATCGGCAAACATCACAGTTTGCTCGAAAAAGTGTCCTTCACTATCCATGATGCCGATTGTGTGTGTTTCAGTTACGAAAACATTTTCAAAAATGTTGCTTTCCTGAAAATCACCTCCATCAATGCTGTAGGAATACGGAGGTGTTCCCCCTTCGACAGCCGAAATACTTATAACTCCACTTGCTTCAGCCCACTGACACCAAGGGTAGAAGGTCTCATAGAGAAAATTGGTGATATTATTAATGGTCACCTGTGCCTGAGCTGTGCAGTCATTTCCATTGACAACGACAATGTCGTAAACGCCATTGGGTAGATCGGTAAAGACATTTTGACTTGAAAAAGTAGCTCCATTGTCAATACTGTACTGAAAATCACCACTTCCTGTCGCCTCAATGGTTAATTGGTTGCCATCTAGAATAGGGGTAATGACAATTGGTTCCGGGTTGCCCAATGCAACCTCTAGTGTATAATATTGGTCATTACTATCCTTAATAGTGATGTGATAAGTGCCGGCAGAAAGATTGCTAAAAGTGTTGTCTTTCTGAAAGTCGCCATCTTCCAGTTGATAGAAGTAGGGAGCAAAGCCGCCCTCAACATTTGTAATGGTGATACTTCCATCGCTTTCACCATTACAAGAAATAATACCGGTACCCACCCCTGCAGAGACGATGATGTTGATGGTGATATTACTACTTGTCTCGCAACCATTCTCATCCTGTACACGCAATATGTAATCGCCGTTATCCAAATCGGAAAATGTATTATTATCCGTAAAGGCTTCATCCCCGATGGCGTATTGCAAGGAGCCAGTCCCTCCAATCCCCGTTGCCGTCACACTATTTCCATCAATGTTAACATCAAGCGTAAGAGGAGCAGGGTTAGAAAGGCTTACTGCGGGTGTTGTAAAGGTAATATTATTAGCATCCTTTACGATGAAAGAATAATCTCCTGCCCCCAGTCCATCGAAAAGATTACTTTCTTGAAAGTCGCTTCCATTCATGCTGTATTCAAATGGTGGCGTACCCCCCGAACTCATAATGGCAATAATACCGTTTTGGTAGTCAAAGCAACTTATAGCTTGCTCGATTGTAGCTGTCGCACTCAAAGAGGTATCAATAATACTCCCCTCGGTGGTGGTGGTACATCCGTTCTCATCCATTACGGTGATGGTGAACTCACCGACCGGAACGTCAGAGAAGAGTGGGTCACTTTGGAATGCTTCTCCATTCAGACTATAGGATAAAGTACCCGTTCCACCGCTTGCTTCGACGTTGATTTGGCTTCCTGAAACGGTGTTGCTAGCGACTATTTCATTGGGATTGTTGAGCGTGACGGTGTTTGTCGTTGCTTCGGCTCCTGTATTGTCCCTGACCGTTACGGAATAATTACCGGCAGGTAGCAGATTGAAGGTATTTTCTGGCTGAAAGTTGCCATCATTGAGACGGTACATAAATGGCGCTTCTCCATTTTCCGTAAGGACGGATACCCCTCCACTTGCATTACCGTAGCAATCAATCTCGGTCGATATATTTAGGGTTGCAGATAGCACTCTTTCCTCTATAATAATATTGAAGGCATGATTTCCACTCCAACTATTTCCACTACCAAATAAATCGAACATAAATACATCGGTGGTGGTCATGGAATTATCATGGGTGTATTCCACTAGACCGGCATTGACGTCGGTTTGCGTAAAGGATTCTCCAATAGCTATTGGTGTGCCGTTGCGGGACAAAAATCCGCTCTCCGGCAGGGAAACTATTACGTATAATAAATCATCATTGGATTGCCCATTGGCATCTGCGGAAAGGTAATTGTTGTCTATTACCCCGGACTCTCCTTGGAAAACCACAAGTGTATTTTGAGACAAATTGATAGAAGTAGGGCTATTTAGAGCGTAACAAATTTCCATTCCCCATGTTTCCATCTGTCCACCATCATTATCTTCATGGTCGGAAATGGTCAATGCCCATTCGCCCTGCATTTCTTCTTCAATGAGTTGTGAAAAAGGGGTAATAGGTTGATAAATCCCTTCTATCGCCGGGGAAGCCGCATTACAGCTGTTTTCAAAGTCATTAGCTGAAAAGTCGGCGTCTGATGAAAAATCGACAAAAATATCATCACCATCGCAGCCGTATTGACTTGCCGGGCTTCCCGGTCTGTCAAATAGTTGAATAATTGTACCGGACGGACTAGTCAATGTGGCATCGAGGTCGCCTACCCAAGAGTGCAAAATACTCAACTCCTGAATGCTTATGCCGACGATACTCCCCGGATCATTCACCTCAATGATCGAGGTGATAGTCGGTGTGCCGCTACTTGTAATATCAAGCGATTCGAGGGTGAAATAGTTCTTACAAGTTACACCCTGTGTCTGAAAAGAAAAGGGCGTACCGTATATTCCTTCACCACAATTGTTCACGCCCTTTACTCGCCAATAATATACTTGAAGTGGGTCCAAATCCGTAATTGATAGTTGATTGGCAGATGACTGTTGATCATAGATGATACTCGGTGCTTCGAAGGTAGGGGAAGTTGCCATCTGAACCTGATAGTTGACGGCATTTTCATCTGCCTGCCATTCAATGAGGACGGGACGGGCAACGTTTACGGCTCCTGATACAGGACTTTGCAGTAGGATGATTGCGGGCGCCGAATTGGTGAGGTTAATTGTTACAAATTCGGATTTGACAACCGAATTTGTTGTTGCCGTGATTTCCAAATCGTAGGAGCCGGCAGGGGTATCTTCAAAGCCGGTAATGTTCAATTGCACACTTCCGTTACCACTTAAGGTGTTAGGTGCAAATGTAGCAGAAGTTCCTTCGGGCAGGCCGGATACAGAGAAGCTCATCTCTTCTGAAAAGTTGACAAAAGTGACAATTTCAA
Source organism: Saprospiraceae bacterium (assembly GCA_027008975.1). GTDB lineage: Bacteria > Bacteroidota > Bacteroidia > Chitinophagales > Saprospiraceae > JALVDO01. The sequence goes on from JALVDO010000033.1 coordinate 5,138, forward strand.
GCCCAAAATTAGCCGATTCGCCGGCGCAAATATCCACGATGCCGGGAGTGATAGTCAATTGGAAGTCGGGGGTCAGCGGTTCGGAAATAGTAAAGTTTTCATCAGATATGTCGAAAAATACATTATTGGCACCTTTGACCTTTACTCTGTTTTGTGTGCCGAGCACGTTTGGTACTACGACAGAGGCGCTTCCTGTATTTGGAACATCGGTGGCTAATGTTATGGGGTAAGTATAGCCCCCGTCTGTAGATAGAAAAATATCTACATTTTGACAATTGACGGGTGATTGATTGGTGTTGGCAACGTCCCATGTGACGGTTTGGTTGGATTCTGCATGCCATTCGACATTGGTATTGGGTGCCGTAACGAGGAAGGGACCTGCATTTGCCGAAAAAGTAAGCCGAATATCATCCGTTGCAACACATCCCCCCTCGAAGTAGTTGTCTCTTACAGATAGGGTGAAATCCATTGTCCTCCCGACTGATGGCAATACA
>JALVDO010000034.1 GCA_027008975.1 Saprospiraceae bacterium
AGGTTGTCGAGTTCCGCTCTTGTACCGATGCCCGTCGCTCCGGAAAACTCCCCCAAATCATACAAGTCTTTGGGGTCATAACCATTGCTACAGGCTCCGGAGCTTGTATTGGTTGGTGGCGGAAGCCATATATAAGTGAATCCTGCATTTGCTATTGTATTTACCTGCCCCTGAAGTACGCTTGCCCAGGTGTTAGTGACGCCATTGCAGCCGTCCTTAGGGTAGTCCCAATACCAGCCCTGCATCATGAAATCTTGTGCGAGAATAACTGAAGTCTGAAGTAGAAAAAAGAGAAATAAAAGTCGTTTGTTAATCATAATTTTCAGAAAAATTGTCAATACTTAGTGTAAAAATAACAAAAAGGGTATATTTGAGAACATTTTGCTAATTTTTTTAATGAAATTACTTGAAAAATGAGAAAAAAAATTATCATTTCCTTGCTTGTATTTTTTGTTGTTGGCCATACGAAGGCCAATTCCGGAATTTTTCAATCCTATGTCATATTGGACATCGACAGTGGGGGAAATAGCTACTATGCTGGCGGGATTAATAGTGATGGTGCTCCTTCGTTTGATGGGCAGACTTATAATCCTGTTAATTCTATGACATTAAACGGAGGAGAGCTTAAAACTTATAAAAACGGTGGTTCTGATGTATATACTGGTGAATTATATTATAGATTATATCTCCAAGGAAGCCCTGCTCCTGCTTTTCAGCTAATAAATTTGCCCTGGGTACAGAATTTACCCAATCCCGGTGATCAAAAATGGTCGGAAACGAGCGCGAATATAGACATCCGGCAGGCAATAATCGATATGGGTACCGGTGCCGGAAACTATATTCTTGAGGTATACTGGCGGGCAACTTCAAGTGACGGGGATCATTATGACTCCAATGCTGGAAGCAATTTTAAAGCGACAATTGTAGCTACAGCCTCCTTTCTACCTGTCGAATTGGTTGAATTTAAAGGTAGGGCATCAGAAAAATCCAATACACTTTATTGGCAAACGGCTACTGAAACAAATAATTCTCACTTTGAGATTCAGCGTAGCGGTGATTCTAGAACATGGAAAGATATTGGCCAGGTAAAAGGAGTCGGAAATTCTCTACAATTCCACCACTATTCTTTCGTCGACGATAAACCATTGGAATCTTATAATTTTTACAGGTTGAAACAGGTTGATTTTGATGGGAAATTCAGCTTTTCCAAAATAATAAAACTAGGGCATTCAAAACCGGAGATAACCATTTTTCCAGTTCCGGCACAGGATTACATTACGGTACGTCTTCAGGAACTAAAGAGGGGGAGTTATAATCTTCGAATGCTCAATTCATTGGGTCAGCTTTGTATCAACAAAACGATTAGCGAATCTGTTTCAAAAATTGATGTTGTTGAATTAGCGCCAGGTTTTTATGTAGTGGCAATTGTGGATGAATCTGGTGAGTTGATTTGGATACAGCGTGTGACGAAATTGTGACAGTATATTACTTCGCGTAAAAAAGGCGTGCGTAATGAACCTCATGCTGGTTTTGTCAATCAAGTAGGGAATTAAAGCAATGCCCAAATTCAAAAATTCAGGAGGCTGTGGGAAACAGCCTCCTGAAAACACCATTAGTACCCCGGATTCTGAATCAAATTTGCATTGCTGTTAATTTGAGCAGCGGGGATTGGCCATAATTTGACGTAATCCGGACTTACATCCTCTTTTTCCCAGCGAGCATCAAGATACTTTCCGAAGCGTATCAAATCATTCCTTCTAAATCCTTCTACGAATAGTTCTCTTCCGCGCTCCTCCAGTAATTGGTCGAGGGTGACGCCCGTCAAGTCTTCCACCCCGGCTCTTTCGCGAACCATATTCACATAGGTGTCTGCATTTCCTCCACCATTTCTCAACTGTACCTCTGCCTTCATCAGTAGTACATCCGCATATCTGAAGATTGGGAAATCATTACTCAGGTAGCGGTCGGTGTTTTCCGGAAATTTCCATTTGTAAATCCTCGCTCCTGCCTGACGCAGGCAGTTTGGTTCTAGTTGATTGATTTCGGGCGTCAAATTCAAGCCTGCACCGTCGAGATCCCTAGGTGCAGTTGGGTTGGTTGGGTCAAATTTTTCCCATCCCGGATCTTCAATTTGATTTCCACTTTTGTCATATTGCTTACCGAAAAGCAGCCCTGTTCGTCTGATATCCTGTTCTTCAAAGGAGTTAAAAAAGGACTCCTGTACACACAATCCATTCCAAGGTAACTGTTGCATCCCATATTTCTCTTGCAAATTGTAGTGTAAAGAGAAGAGGTGGATTTCCAATCCCTGCGCATTAATTTCATCAAAGGGAACGCCCATGATGATTTCAGGAGACAACTGTCCCTCTAATTGGAAGTTATCGAAGTAATCACTTGCCAGTTGATATTTTCCACTATTGATAATTTCGTCCAGCGCTGCTTCTGCCTTATCCCATTGAGGGGTGCCGGTAAATACTTCGGCATTAATATATAATTTTGCCAAAATCATTTGAGCAACGTAATAATTAACACGACCATAAGTTGCTAGTCCTGTATCCTTAGATAGCAAGTCTTTAACCTCCATAATTTCACTTTCGATAAAGTCATAGACTTCTTTTCGGGTATTAGTCGCCGGGGCAAAATCAGCCGGAACATCGAATTTGGTAACAATTGGTACGTTTCCATAAACATCGATAAGCCAATAATAATACAGCGCTCTAAAAGCCCTTAACTCGGCGATGGCGATGTCTGCTTCTTCTGTTCCAACAGCTTCAAATTGAAAGATGAGCGAATTACAGGTGTTGATACCTTTGTACATCAGGTTCCACCAGAACTCTACATAAAAATCAGATGGTGTCCACGTTAAGCGGTGGTATCGATGCCATTCACCTCCGTCAAACCAGTCTCCGCCTCTTTGGGGAACTACCAGGATATCGGTGCCGCAGTCTCTTCCAAGAGCATATTTATGACCGATTGTCCAATACAAATTGGTGTAAGCTGTGCCAAAGGCATAAATCAAATTGTCGGGATCGTCGAAGAAGGTCTTTCCATCTAATTCCGAATACAATTCTTCATCCAAATTGGTACACGATTGGTTGACCGTTCCCAAAAGGATGGTGATAAAAACGATGCTTAAAATATATTTTAATTTGTTCATTTTTAATCTTTTTTAAAATTTAAAATTAAGACCAAAAGTATATCCCTTAGTCGCAAAATAAGTGTCCTCCCTATCTAATCCGGGAGCTAATGGATTACCACCATCCTCGTACCGTACCTCCGGGTCAATACCCGTGTATTTGGTGAATGTCAATAAGTTTTGTCCGGTGATGTAAAGCCTAAGAGATTTATCTTTTATCTTCATATTGTATCCCAATGAGGCGTTATCTAGTTTTACGTAAGAAGCATCCTCTACGTGTACATCCGAAAAGACCGGTCCGTTTTGGGCATCAGCAAAGTCCAAAATCTGTTTCATTCCGTTTTGAATGCCAATAGCGTTGGGAACGCCGTATCGCGTGTTGCTGATATTCAATAAATCATGACCGAATACGCCTCTGATGAAGAAGTTGAAGTCAAAGTTTTTATATCTGAAGCTATTATTAAATCCGAACTGAAAGTCGGGAAGTGCGTTGCCTATTACCTGTACATCATCTTTGTCTCGTACGCCATCTTTATTGAGGTCTTTGATTTGGATATTGCCATTCTCATCCAAGCCGTCATAGACAGGGCCGAATATCTGACCGATTGGTTTTCCTTCTTCGACCCGTATTGTTTTGACTCCAGTCAGGAACGGCGCACCGAGGTCACCCAATTCTCTGAAACCTTCGGATTCTACTTCATCACTGGTGAATTTATCCAAAATAGCCGGGTTGAATTTGGTGAAGGTCAATGTTGGATTCCAAACAAAAGCTCCCTTTGAAACATCCTTAGCTCCTATGCTAAACTCGATACCCGAGGTGGACATGACCGCCAGATTGAGCAATTTGTCGGGATATAAATTCGGTGGTACTCTAACGGGGAAATACAACAATAAATCACTTGAGGTCGATTGAAAATAATCAACGGTAACGTTCATCTTGTAATCAAATAGACTCATATCCAATCCTACATTAATGTCTTCCTTTTTTTCCCATTTTAAATCAGGGTTGGGATTGTTGATGGGACCAAAAGCGTTGACATATTCTCCCTGATAAAAGAACATGCCTCCCTGTGGACCGAATTTCAAAATAGAGAGATAAGGGTCGGAAGGCGTATTACCCGTCACACCGTATCCACCTCTAATTTTCAACTGATCAATATGGGGAATATCTATTAACCTGGACACATTGACACCTCCCGAAACGCCGGGAAACCATCCCCATTTATTATTTACACCAAACTTGGAAGAGCCTTCACGGCGAATGCTGGCAGATAGGAAATAAGTGTCCTTATAATTAAAGTTAGCACGACCGAAAAAAGCGATGATTCGATCTTTGTTTTTATAACTCGAAACAAATGCCTTTCCCTCTTGGATGTCACTTGCTGCTCCCAGGTTATTGTAACCAAATCCATCGGTTAGGAAGCCTCCTGCTCTTGCACCGTGACCTTCTCTTGTGAACTCCTGAAAAGAGTAACCGCCAAGGAGTTTAAGCTCCAATCCTTTCAACTCTGTGTCGTATTTCAAAGTAGATTCAAATAAATTGTCGTATCGCTCATCTGTGAACTTTCCTGCAAATCCCTTGTCGTTTTTGACACCGAAGGGCGTCCAGTAACTTTTTTTACTGTAATACTCACCATAAAGGTCATTTTCGTTTGTTCTAGCATACAATACTCCTGCGTTTAGCCCGGGGAGTATTTCCAAATCACCTTTGATACTTGCCAAAAAGCGTTTCTTCTTTTTGTCTCTTGTATTTTGTTCTATAGCGGCAACGGGGTTGAAAAAGCCAAAGGCATCTCTTTGGAAATACCCTCCCCAATCCTGCAAATCTTCTTCGTCGGAGCGAATAGGTGCTGTTGGATTGTATCGAATGGCGAATCCGAATGCCGGTTGGATTTGAAGCTGTTCATTACGCACGGTATTGGCGAGATTGATACCGATGTTTAGTTTGTTGTTGAAAGCCTTTTGATTAAAGTTAATACGACCGTTTATTTGGTTGAAACCCGATTTTAGAGCGATCCCCTGCCCGTTTCGATAATTGATGGCAATCCTGTAGTTGCTCTTACCATTTCCTCCTGACAATGACAAATTGTGTGTATGCGAGATGGCATTTCTCGTGATAGCATCAATCCAATCGGTTTCGCTTCCAAGGTCTACTGACCTGCTCAGGGATTTGTACTCGCTGGCGGAGAGCACCTCCGGTTTTTTAGCGACGGTATTCATTGCCACAAAGGCACTGTACTCAGCGGTTGTCGTTTCCTGTGCTCCTTTCTTGGTGGTAATAAGAATAACACCACTAGCACCCCGTGTACCATAAATAGCCGCGGCTGACGCATCTTTTAATACATTAATAGAGGCAATGTCCTGGGGGTCGAGCGTTTCTAGACTTACTCCGGGTACACCGTCCACGATAATTAAGGGAGAGGTGTTAGCACCAAAGGTCGAGAGTCCTCTCAGTCGGATATTAAACCCGGCATTCGGGTCTCCACCCGGC
>JALVDO010000035.1 GCA_027008975.1 Saprospiraceae bacterium
GGTCATGGATGCAAAATCATGGGCGTGCTTCTTCCACAGCCATTCATATACCTGTTTTGCCCGGAATTTTTGTAGCCCGCTTTCCTGGAAATAAACCTGCAATTCTTCCAGACTTAATTGTCGTATGTCTATTTTCGTGTCTGTCATAAGTGCAAAGGTACGGAAGTCGGAGCGGACTCAAAGTTTAAAAAGCTAAATTTAAAATTATAAGCTAAGGTGTTTCTTGTTTCTTGTTCTTTGTTTTGTGTTTTTATTCTAATTCTAATTCTCACACTCTATCATTTTTTCCCGCTAAGGGGCGCAAAGGTTTCGCCAAGGGACGCAAAGATTCTCGCATTCAAATCCGTGTAAATCCGCACCGGTACGCGCCCGTATGGGCTTAATCCGTGTCATCTGTGTTCCCTTTTCATTCTATCATTTTATCATTCTCGCATTCAATTATTGAATTTCCCGCTAAGGGGCGCAAAGGTTCCCGCAAAGGTCGCCCATACGGACACAGCAAAGAGCGCAAAGAGTCTCCCAATCTCTCAGTCTCCCATTTTTCCCGCAAAGGTGCGCAAAGGTTCACGCAAAGTTCGCAAAGAGTCTCTCCGTCCCTCAGTCTCCCAGTCTCCCATTCAATCATTCACTCATTCACTCATTTCCCGCTAAGGTTCGCAAAGGTTTCGCAAAGGGACGCAAAGAATCTCGCATTCAAATCCGTGTAAATCCGCTTAATCCGTGTCATCTGTGTTCCCCTTTCATTCTATCATTTTATCATTCTAGCATTCACTCATTGAATCATTCACTCATTCACATCTCCTTACGCAGGCGTGCCACCGGAATATTCAACTGCTCCCGATATTTGGCAACGGTACGGCGTGCGATGTCATAGCCCTTTTCGCGGAGCATTTTCATCAATTTTTCATCAGAGAGCGGCTTCTTTTTATTTTCGCTTTCGATAATTTCTTTGAGGGTTTTTTTGATGCCAAGGCTGGAGACCTCTTCACCATCGGTTGTTTGCATGGATTCGGAGAAGAAGTCTTTTAGGCGTTTGACACCGAACTCTGTCTGTACGAATTTGCTGTTGACTACTCTGGAGATAGTCGAAATATCGAGTCCGGTGATTTCAGAAATATCTTTGAGAATCATGGGTCTTAGTTTCTTTTCATCTCCTGTCAGGAAGTAATCGTACTGGTACTCCATGATGGCTTTCATTGTGGAGAGCAGGGTGTTTCGACGCTGATTAATGGCATCGATAAACCATTTGGCAGAGTCGATTTTTTGTTTGATGAAAAGCATAGCTTCTTTGCGCTGCTTGTCTTTTTTTTGTTCAGGGTCACTTCTTTTGTAACTTTTGAGCATATCGACATAGTAGTCATTGACTCTTAGTTCGGGAGAGTTGATATTGTGCATGGACAACTCCAGTACCCCATCTCTGTTGTGGATGAAGAAATCCGGCACGATGTATTGAATGCTGGACTTGGAGGAGGAGCTAAAACCACTGGCAGGTTTGGGATTTAGCTTTAAAATCTCTTCATAAGCGGCTTTGATGTCCTCTTCCGGTACATCCAGTTGCTTTAGTTTATCAAAATGCTTTTTTGAAAATTCATCAAAATAATCGGTGAGAATTCGCTTGGCAAGTTGTAGGTTATAAAGCGTAGCAATGTCAATATCCTCCCGTTTCATTTTTGCGTCAAGCTGAAGTAAAAGACACTCTTGCAGGTTTCTTGCCCCGACTCCGGGGGGATCAAATTGCTGAATTTTTTTTAGTATTTCAAGCACCTCTTCGTCTGTAGCAATGACATTTTCGGCAAACATCAGGTCGTCGACAATAGAGGAAATATCTCGTCTTAAATAACCGTCTTCGTCTATACTGCCAAGTATTTGGTGGGCAATGGCTTCCTCTTTTTCATCCTCGAGCTTTAGTACACCGAGTTGCTTTTCCAGATGGTCGTAAAAAGAGGTTTCAAGGGCTATCGGAATGGTTTTATTGTCTTCTTCGCTACTATGGCTGTTACTTTTTTGACGATAAGCCGAGGGGTCGTCTTCCATATAGTCATTGAGGTATTCGTCCAGCTCAAAGGGCTCCTCCGTTTCACTTTCTTGGGTCTCGAAATCTCCTTCGCCGTTATCAATGCCTTCCATGTTATCGGTTGCGGCACCCTCCTCCAATGCAGGGTTGGCTTCCAGCTCTTCTTCCACGCGTTGTTCCAAGCTAATAGTCGGCACCTGCAGCAGTTTAATCAACTGAATCTGCTGAGGCGACAGCTTTTGAAGCATTTTCTGGCTTAATGTCTGCTTTAGCATAGTACTTTAGCTTGGATTTATATTTACCGGATGACAAAAATACAAAATACCCCGCTATAATGCGAGATACAACGTATCTTTAACCCTGTTATTTTGAATTTTAACGAACACCTATAATTATCTGCAGGCTAATTGCATGGGGACATTATCGCCCCTTGAGTGTTGTGAATAATTGGATGTGTACGAATTAGATATATTCGTTATCTTTAATACGAAAAATCAGGGGGGAAAGTTTAGTAAAGAAAGATTTTTTTTCAAAATAAATGGAATCATGAAGCCCACTTCACTTTTAGCGGTCGTTATTTCCTGCCTGATAATGTTTGTCGCCTTCTTTTTTTACCGGCCATGGGAGAGGGGCGTTTTGGACGGAGCGGATAGTTCGGGCTATTATGCGTACCTGCCGGCGGTTTTTATCCATCGCGATATTCTTACGCTTGATAAATGTAACGAAGCGAGGAGGATGTACTCCAGTCGGGGAAGTGCCTCTACAGCCAAATTGTCAAATGGGCATCATCTCAACCAATATACGTGTGGGGTTGCACTTTTAGAACTTCCTGCTTTTTTTGTTGCTCATATATTTGCCCTGTTATCGGATTATCCACCGGATGGTTATTCCTTTCCTTATAGTTTTATGGTAGTGCTGGCAGGGCTGTTGTGTGTATTTTTCGGGCTGTATTTTTTAAGGCTTTTTTTGTTGAATTATTTTAGTGAAAATGTAGTGGCTGGGGCTCTTTTGATTGTTGGACTGGGAACAAATCTATACTATATAGGGGTCTTGAAAGGAGGAATGGCACATGCACACCTGTTTTTCTTGACGGCTGTTTTTCTTTGGCTAAGCCAAAAATGGAAATCAACTTCACAAGCAAAGCAATTTTATGGATTAGCATTGCTTTTGGGCTTTATCACGCTGGTGCGACCGAATATGTTGGTACTTGGTCTGCTGCTTCCATTTATGGTGGGCAGGTCTTTTTTTCAATTGTTTAAGAGACCGCTTCGCCTGTTGATAGGCGTTGTACTGTTTATATTGCCGTTTGTCCCGCAGTTTTACTACTGGAAAATGATAACGGGTGATTACATCGTTTACAGTTATGGTAATCAGGGTTTTGATTTTTTGAACCCACACATTATAGAAGGTCTTTTGGGTTTCAAAAACGGGTGGCTGATTTATACCCCAATAATGTTTTTTGCACTCTTGGGCTTAATTTTGGGTATGAAAAAAGGGGATAATCCGGCTTTGGGTATCTTTTTTGTGCTTGACATTCACATCTATGTCATCTATAGCTGGTGGTGTTGGAATTATATCAATGGCTTTGGTTCAAGACCAATGGTTGAGATGTACCCTTTACTGGCGTATCCACTTGCCTTATTTATTCGGGATTTTTTTCGTTTCCGAAAAGTCTTTTATGGCGTTTCGTCTTTATTAATCCTGTTGAATATCTTTCAGACGCACCAGACTTACGGCAAGGTGCTTTGGCCAGAGGGAGCGACCAGGGCTTATTATTGTGCAATATTTGGGAAGACGCAATTGGATTATGAAGCGTTGGTTGCCCTGGATTGTGATATTACTCAACCGGAACATTTAGTTTACAAAAAGACCATAGCGGTAGAAGGTTTTGAAAGCCCCAATATTTCAAAAAGGGACTCGACGCATTCTTTTTCGGGAAGCAGTAGTTTTTGTATTTACCCCGGATTAAAGTACAGCCCAAAAGTAAAAACAACAATTGTAAACACGGAAAAGCATAAAAGTGACTGGCTGCGGATAAGTGCGGTCTGTATGAGTTTGGGTTATGCTTCTTTTTATGAGAATAGTCATTTGGTCGTTTCCATTTCCCGAAAGGGAAAGCAGATTTTATGGAAATCAATTCGCATTAACAATAAAATTCGTGATACATATTACTCTGTTCACAACGGTGAAATCAATCGTTGGAAGGAGATTTTCTTCTTCGTTCCACTGAGCGATTTATTCCTCGAAAGTACCGATGAAGTGGTTGTTTATGGCTGGCATAACGGCTACGTTCCAGTCTGTCTTGATGACATGAAATTGGAAATTTGGGGAGAGCAATAATTACAGATGCTTCTCCGCATGATAAGAAGAGCGTACAAGGGGAGAGCTCTCCACAATGTCAAACCCCATTTTCTCACCTATTTCTTTGTAGAGGGCAAAAGTGTCCGGGTGAACAAACTCCGCAACTTCGATGTGCATCTTTGTCGGCTGAAGATATTGCCCAATAGTTAATACATCGCAGTCGTGCTCCACGAGGTCCGCCATTAAACGAAAGACGTCTTCTTGTGTTTCACCAAGCCCTACCATGATGCCCGACTTGGTGCGTTTGCCAAGGGCTTTTGTGCGCTTGATTTGCTCAAGGCTCCTTTCGTATTTTCCCTGTGGGCGAACCATTTTGTATAGGCGGGAGACGGTCTCCATATTGTGTGATACGACCTCCTGGCCTCCTTCCACCATTCTTTCCAGAGCTTCCCACTTTGATTTAACATCGGGAATAAGTGTTTCGATGGTGACAGATGGAGTCAACTCCTTAGTGAGTCGAACGGTCTGATACCATATTTCGGCTCCCTTGTCCTTGAGTTCATCTCTATTGACAGAAGTGATGACGGCGTGCTTGACACCCATCAGATGAATGGCTTCGGCCACTCTGCGAGGTTCGTCTTGATCGTATTCGGTTGGTCTGCCTGTTTTGACGGCACAGAAGGAGCAGGAACGAGTACAGGTATTCCCCAAAATCATAAAAGTAGCGGTACCGGCACCCCAGCACTCTCCCATATTCGGGCAATTACCGCTTTGGCAAATAGTGTGCAATTGATATTGATCGACGAGCGATCGGACGTCCCGGTAGGCTTTTCCTATGGGTAATTTTACTCTCAACCAGTCGGGCTTTCGCTTCCGTGGTGCTTTATCTGTTTGTCCGGCTTGGACAATGGGCAACTCCTTCATACTCACTTTCTTTTTCCGAGCTGCAAATTTAAGTAAAGATTAAAGAATACCGGGCTATTTTGTCTGTCTTTTTGTGTCGGAGTTTCGACCATGATGGGTATTCGTTGAAAATAAAAGTCGGTTAGTACACCAACTTCCATAGCGCGAACAAACTCATCAAAAGCGCCCCATGCAAAATGAAGGGCAAGTCTAGCGTGCCCTCCGGGAATGATTTTAGTCTCTCCAATTCCTTTTAGGAAACCGGCTCCACCATAAATCTCCTGAATATTCAAAAACCGATCGGCTATTTCTTCGGAGTATTTTCGGGTCTCCAAACGAAGTGGGGAAGGGTCAATGCCGGTGCGAACCTTTAGATTCAAATAATAGGGCTTGAGTAGTTCGAG
>JALVDO010000036.1 GCA_027008975.1 Saprospiraceae bacterium
TACTTAACTACTTTCGTGCACACAATTACTTTCTTAAAAGCGTGTACAACGACGTAGTTACTTATTTGGTTGACAAAGAAACGTAAAAACAATGAATAATTTATTATTAGCAGCCATCATCTTACTATCTGCTTGTAGTGGGCCTAATCCCAACCCTATCAAGCGGGCCAAAGTGAGGCGAGCGGAGGCTTACTCCACGGATGGATATGTACAAATGGTCGTAGAAATACCTGCGGGGATAAACCATTGGTACTCATATGATGAAGTAAAGAAGAGAATAGTCATTAGACAAAAAGAGGGAGAAGACGAATTGATTAATTTTCTTCCCATGCCCGGTAATTATGGATTTATCCCACATACTCAAGATTCGGAAGGACATCCCCTTCAGGCATTGCTATTGAGCGAATCTCTACCACTGGGAGCGATTGAGGAGATTATTCCAATTGGGGGACTTCTTCTGAAAGAAAACGGAGCAGTCAAAACCCTATTGTTGGCAGTCCCTGTTGATTCCACTAAGCGAATTATTCAGGCAACTGATTTTGCAACTTTTTTAGTTGAGTACGATGCTGCAAAACGAATAATTGAGGAGTGGTTTACCCATTACAAAGGTAGTATGCAAACCGCGGAGCTCGGATGGAGAAATGAAATTTACTGTATTAGTCTGATTGAAAAAATGGCAAAAAAGAAGTGATGAAACGTCCATGATTAAATGATTATTAATCATGGTAAGCCTGCCTGAATGCAAAGCAGGTAGGCCTGCCTCCCGATAGAAAGGAGGGAGGTTCCACCTGTTGCCATCAAAACAATAAAAAAATAAACAGATGAAAACCTGACTTTTGACTGAACTCTTGTTTTGGTATGCTATTCCCATTCCCTACCTTTGTGCCAAAGCTATGAATTTTTTTCAATGACTTCATTGTCAGCAGACCCATCGCTCTTACAAAATATGCTCTCTTTGATGGGTCTGTTTTTTATATTTCTATTCTTGTAACTACTTAGCTATTCCGCTGTCAAGATACCTCCTATTACCGCAATTGACGCCGGCTCGACTTATCTATTGGGGTAAAAAAAACCCGGACGGATTCCGTCCGGGCAAATGACTTGACATTAAATATCAAAAAATAATGTCCCCCTTTCAATTTATCTTGGTACAAAGGTAATCAATTTTTTTAATAGTTGCTTGAAAATAATTAGAATGAACTTTCACAACTATCTACTCTATAGCCAATCAGTGCCTAAAATATACTTAAATTGAATTTCGGTTATTTTTCCAACTTTGGAATACTAAGGTATCGCAAAATGGAGTTTATCTTAAACGGAGACTTACTGTGAGTACGTTTTGTCCTACCAAAAGGTTTCATTTTGATGAAAATAATATATTATTTTTTCATAATACTTGTGTTTGCTGCTTTGGATCCCCCATTGCTGGCACAGAATATTGCCGGACATTGGGAGGGGGTAGTTGAGACCGGTAAAAAACAACCTTCTTTTTTTTATGAGGCGGATTTGGAAATGCAAGGACAGGCAATTTCCGGAAGGGCGTGTTCCAGTCTGAAGGAGAAAGATATGGAAGCGTGTTTTGAAGTAAGTGGAGTTTGGGAAAATGACCGTGCAATTTTACAGGAAATTAAACAAATTTCTCCGGAATCACCTGAGTGGTGTCTGAAGTACATGACCCTTTTCCTTACGAGTGAGGAGGACGGATTAGTACTCTCTGGCGGCTGGACAGCCGATCATTGTAAGCCGGGAAGTATCCGGCTCGTCCTCAAAAGCGATTTAGATTACAAAGAATATAAAGTGCCATTTTCGATTGAAGGACAATGGACGGGGCATCTCTCCCAAAGCGATAGGGAATACGGCTTTTTTTATCAGGTAAATTTTGATAAAAAGGGGAAGGGAACCAGCTTTATTGTCTCTGAGGACAACGGAGGGACGGCAACCCATGCTTTGAATTGGTATTTTGATTCTCTTCAAAATAAATTGACTTTTGCCGAACCACGCGTACTTGAAAAGACCGACCCACAATGGCTTTGGTGCCTAAAACACGGAGATTTGAAGCTGACCAAATTGGATGACAAGTTTATTCTTGAGGGTGATTGGTCGGGTCCACTAGAAGGTAAGGGAGGGGCTTGTGCGCCCGGAAGCATTTATCTGGAAAAGCCGGCTTTGACAAAAGTGGAAATAAATAAAGTAGATAAGGCGGTTTATCCTTATGAGCAGCAATCAGGACGGGAAGTGAGCATAGGAAGGACACTTACCGTCAAAAATGAATCGGTTAAACTTTTTGTCTGGGATAACGGAACGGTTGATGGCGATTATGTAACTTTATTTCTGAATGGTAAGCGAATATTGAATAATTATAAAGTCAGCAAGCGAAAGAAAATGATTCCAATTACCTTGAAAAAAGATGAAAACATCTTAATTCTTCACGCAGAGGATCTGGGAAATATCCCTCCAAACACTGTCGCAGTTTCGGTTAAGGATGGGAAAAAACTAACAACCCTCGTATTGAATTCCAATCTAAAAAAGAGTGGGGGAGTGTTGATTAAAAAATTCAAATTGGAGGAATAAAAAAAAGCCGGCTTCGAATCGAAGCCGGCTTTTTTTTATTTTTTAACCGTATCAACAATCGCTTTGAAAGTATCAGGATGATTCATTGCTAAATCAGCTAATACCTTTCGGTTGAGACCAATATCACTTTTTGATAGTAAGTGCATGAATTTAGAGTAGGTTAATCCGTGCTGACGGACAGCCGCATTGATTCGAGCTATCCACAATCTTCTAAAAGCGCGCTTTTTGGTTCTTCTGTCGCGGTATGCATACTGCATAGCTCTTTCGACAGCGTTTTTAGCGACGGTGTAAACTTTTGAACGTGCGCCGAAGTATCCTTTGGCGGCTTTTAAGATTTTCTTGCGTCTTTTGCGCGACGCAACTGCGTTGACTGAACGAGGCATAATAATTTTTTTAGTCCAATACAGGGGTTTCGTAAAACGCTTCGACCTGTATTCTCGTTAAATAATGTGTTTAATTGGAATGCTTTTATTTACAAAGCATATCCTTGATTCTTTTTTCGTCAGGCTTAGAAGCAGTAGTAGACCCTTGCAAGTTCAATTTTGCTTTTTTAGTCTTCTTTCTCAATAAGTGAGAGGTGCCTGCCTGGTAACGCTTAACCTTACCTGAACCTGTAATCTTGAATCTCTTTTTCGCACCAGAGTGCGTCTTCATCTTAGGCATAATTACATTGTTTTTTTGTAACTACTTGCTACCTCCTGTTTTTAGACAGAAAAGATCTGGTTTCGTGGATGTTGAAGATAAATTTTTTGAAGTGTTCCTGAATACTGACACTGAAAGTCGTCAGTATATACAGAACATAATGAAAAAAAATTATCAAAAACAGCCACGCCCCCATGGGGCGCGAAAGCAGCCTTGTCTGGCAAAAATAGTGGGGTGATAACTAGTTACGTTTTTTAAACGAGGTGCAAAGGTAAAACAATTGACATTAAAAAACCAGAAAAAGTTACTTTTTCTTTTTGGGTGAGACGATGACAATCATTCTTCTTCCTTCCATTTTCGGCAATGCCTCTGCCGCACCGTATTCTTCCAGCTCTTTTAGAAAGCGGAGGAGTAGTAATTGACCACGGTCTTTAAAGATGATTGTTCGCCCTTTAAAGTGGACGTAAGCTTTGACTTTAGCCCCCTCGGACAAGAACTTTTTTGCGTGACGCAATTTGAATTCAAAGTCGTGATCATCGCAGTTTGGTCCAAAGCGAATCTCTTTAGTGACTGTTTTTGCAGCTTTAGATTTGAGTTCTTTTTCTTTTTTCTTTTTGTCGTAAAGGAATTTTTTGTAGTCGATGATTTTGACGACAGGGGGCTTTGCGTTCGGAGAAATTTCGACCAAGTCCAAATCCATTATATCTGCCCATTTCTGAGCGAGGTCGGTGGGATACACAGCGGGGTCGATTTTTCGTCCTACTTTTTCACTTAATTGTTCCAAATTATCTCCTACGAGACGAACTTCGGGGACTCTTATTTTTTCGTTGGTTCTGAAAAAAGTTTTTGGTTCTCGTTTGTGCGATTTAAATCTTTTTGCCAAAAGTTAATGTTTTAGTGAGTAGGTAGCAATCTTTTTTTACTACCTGAAAAATAATTAGTTAAAAAAACAAATGAAACGTCCGTTTGTGGTTAAAGCAATAATAAAATAAACAGATGAATATTGGTATTTTAATCAATTGCCGAGGCAAAGATATGTTAAATACCAATACCCATTGCCTAAAAATTCAGATTATTCTTCTTTTTTTTGTTTCGGATTCTTTTTTTGATCTAAAACAATGTCAATACCATCCTTCTGTTTATTGAGAACCGCCTTTAGCTTCGTTCCTTCGGGAGGTGTCTCTTGAAGAATAAATTCAGCTAATGGATCCTCAATGTATTTCTGGATAGCGCGGTGCAGTGGCCTTGCTCCAAACTGTGGATCAAACCCCTTCTCTGCAACGAATTTTTTTGCTGCTGTATTTAGCCTGAGCTCATAACCAATGTTAGTCAATCGATCGTACATGTCTTTTAGTGCAATATCAATGATTTTGGAGATATCCTCTTCGCTTAGGCTGTTGAATATGACGACATCATCGATTCTGTTCAAAAACTCGGGAGAGAAAGTTCTCTTGAGAGCATTCTGAATAACACTCTTTGCATTGGCCTCCGCCGAATCCTGTCTTGATTTTGTTGCAAAGCCAACACCCTGGCCAAAGTCTTTTAGCTTGCGCAAACCGATATTGGAAGTCATGATAATCAAAGTGTTTTTGAAATCAACTTTTCGTCCCAAACCGTCTGTCAATTGTCCGTCGTCAAACACCTGCAAGAGGATATTATAGACATCGGGGTGGGCTTTTTCAATTTCGTCCAATAAGACAACTGAATATGGCTTCCGTCTTACTTTTTCGGTAAGGATACCACCTTCCTCGTACCCGACATAACCGGGAGGAGCTCCTATCAGTCTGCTGACCGTGAATTTCTCCATATACTCGCTCATATCAATCCTGATGAGTGCGTCTTCGGTGTCGAATAGATGTCTTGCCAGTGCTTTAGCCAGTTCTGTCTTTCCAACGCCGGTAGGTCCGAGGAAGATAAATGAACCGATGGGTTTGGAAGGATCCTTTAGCCCAACGCGGTTTCGCTGAATAGCTTTGGTTATCTTTTCAACGGCTTCATCCTGACCAATGATGTCTTTCTTGATGTCTGATGCCATTTCTTTCAGCTTTTTGCTCTCTTTTTGAGCGACTTTGCTGACGGGTATTCCGGTCATCATGGCAACTACTTCCGCAATATCTTCTTCTGTGACAGGGTAGCGTTTAGTCTTAACCTCTTCCTCCCATTGCACTTTTGCTGCCTGAAGTCTGCTTTCCAGTTTTTGTTCGGCATCTCTCAAGTCTGCAGCTTCTTCATATTGTTGGTTCTTGACAGCTAGATTTTTCTTTTCTTTTAAGGTTTCAATTTCCTTCTCCAAAGCTTCGATATGCTTGGGGACAAAGATGTTTTTGAGGTGGACGCGTGCTCCAACCTCATCTAGTACGTCGATGGCTTTATCCGGTAAAAAGCGATCGGTAATGTATCGGGTACTA
>JALVDO010000037.1 GCA_027008975.1 Saprospiraceae bacterium
TGATGCAGATAGACGCAGACGAAGAATTGTCAAAAGCGGAAAGAGAGGAAGCAAAGATGAGGTTGACGCAAGACTATGCTGAAAAATCCAAGCGATTGCATTCCATCAGCCAACTGCTAAAAGCATATACCTTATTCGAAAACGACCAAGAATACGTCGTCATAGATGGTCAGGTAAAAATCGTAGATGAACAAACCGGTCGTATGATGGAAGGACGGCGATATTCCGATGGACTTCATCAGGCATTAGAAGCCAAAGAAAATGTCAAAATTGGGGATATTACACAAACCTATGCCACCGTTACCCTACAGAATTATTTTAGGATGTTCCACAAACTCGCAGGTATGACCGGTACCGCCGAAACGGAAGCGGGGGAATTTTGGGAGATTTACAAATTGGACGTAGTGGTCATCCCTACTAACAAGCCTGTTATTAGGGTTGATCACGAAGATTTCATATACAAAACCGAGAAGGAAAAATTCAACGCTGTCATCGAAGATATTATCCAAACGAGTGAAGCGGGTCGACCGGTACTCGTCGGTACTACCTCTGTCGATATTTCGGAGAAACTAAGCCGAATGCTCAAAATGAGAGGACTCCCGCATAATGTCTTGAACGCTAAGCAACACCAGCGAGAAGCCGAAATTGTCGCAGAAGCAGGACACCCCGGAAAGATAACCATTGCCACCAATATGGCAGGACGGGGAACCGACATCAAACTTACCGAAGAGGTGAAAAAAGCGGGCGGGTTGGCCATTATTGGTACAGAACGACACGACTCCAGAAGGGTTGACAGGCAGCTTCGAGGTCGTGCCGGCCGGCAGGGAGATCCCGGTAGTTCTCAGTTTTACGTGTCTTTGGAAGACAGCCTCATGCGACTTTTCCAATCGGAGAGAATGGCAAAAATGATGGACAGCCTCGGACACAAAGAAGGCGACGTCATCCAGCATAAATGGATTTCCGGCTCGATCCAAAAAGCACAAAAAAAGGTAGAAGAGAATAACTTTGGCATACGTAAAAGACTCTTGGAGTACGATGATGTAATGAATATTCAGCGAGAGGCGATTTATCACAAGAGAGATGTCGCCCTATCCGGCGAGCGCCTTGCGGTAGAATTGCATAATATGTTCGATTCTCTTATTGAGAACATCGTATTGGAACACAAACAGCTCGGCGATTACGAATCTTTCAAAACGGATATCGTCGGGAAGCTCGGTATCGACCCGACTATTGAAGCGGCAGATTTTGAAGAGAAGAGCACCAATGAAATTGTTGAAATATTCTTCGAGCAGTTCATGGCATTTTATCATAAAAAGATGAGTCAGATAACGGACTTCCTAATGCCACAAATCAGAGATGTTTACGAGCACCAGCGAGAGCAGTACAAGCGGATTTTAATCCCCTTTACAGATGGAAGGTCAAAGCCACTTGCTATTACGGCAGAAATAGAAAAGGCTGTCCAGACAAACGGAAAATCCATCGTTACCGATATTGAAAAAGCCGTTACTTTGGCTGTGATTGATGAAAAGTGGAAAGAACATCTTCGCTCTATGGATGAGTTGAAAGATTCTTCTCAGGCTGCTTCGTTTGAGCAAAAAGACCCCTTGGTCGTCTATAAAATGGAGGCGTATAATCTCTTTGAGCAATTGATTCACGAAATCAACAGCGAGGTATCGTCTTATCTCTCCATGGGAAGGTTGGATATTCCGGAGCCTGAGCATGGAGGCACCACGCTCCGGCAGGCGAGAAAGCAGCGAACAGACCTAAGCAGAGTGCGTACAAGCCGCAGCAGCGCTAATCCGGCAAAAGCTGCCGCCGAAGGTGTAAGCCGTAAGCCACAGGAAACATTTAAGCGCACCGAGAAGAAAATTGGACGAAACGCCCCCTGCCCTTGCGGTAGTGGAAAGAAATACAAACATTGTCATGGAAGATAAATAACAAGCAGATGAAGAATAATTCTGAAGGCGATAGAAATAATAAGATGTTCGAAGAGGTGAAAACCATCTTTTTGGCACACTTACAGGATAATCATCTTCGCAAGACACCCGAGCGTTTTGCCATCCTCGAAGAGATCTACAATCGCAATGACCACTTCGACGCAGAGGAACTCTACCTCCACATGAAAAACAAAGAGTACCTCGTTAGCCGCGCAACGGTTTATAACACTTTAGAGTTACTCGTCAGTTGTGATTTGGTCAAAAAGCACCAATTTGGCAAAAACATGGCACAATATGAAAAGTCCTACGGCTTTAAGCAACACGATCATCTCATCTGTCTCGATTGCGGAAAGGTATTTGAATTTTGCGACCCGAGAGTACAACAGATCAAGGATAGTATGGGCGAAATTCTAAAATTCAATATTACTCATCATTCACTCAACCTTTACGGAAAATGTAACGGTGCCTGTGAAAAAACTCAACACGAAAAATAATGGCTATAGACGTAGTACTAGGCTTGCAATGGGGAGACGAAGGGAAAGGCAAAATTGTTGATTTCCTAGCTCCAAATTACGACATTGTAGCGCGCTTTCAGGGTGGACCAAATGCCGGGCACACCCTCATATTTGACAACAAAAAATTTGTACTCCACACCGTTCCTTCCGGGATATTCAGAGCACATCAACTCAATCTCATTGGAAATGGAGTCGTACTAGACCCAATCACCCTCTCTAAAGAATTAGACAAACTAAAAACGGCCAATGTCGATTTTTTAGACAGACTTTTCGTCTCCAAAAAGACACACCTAATTCTCCCAACGCACCGCTACCTCGACGCTGCCTCTGAAAATGCGAAGAAAAAGAAAAAAATTGGCTCAACCCTCAAAGGAATTGGTCCGACTTATATGGATAAAACAGGACGGAACGGAATCAGAGTTGGTGATTTGGATACCCCTGACTTCAAAGAGCGTTACACCTTTTTGAAAGAGAAGCACCTCCAACTCTTAAAGTCCTATCCCGAGATTGATTTTGATTTGGAAACAGAAGAACGAGCCTGGTTCGAAAGCCTGGAGGAACTTAAAAAACTTACTTTTGTCGATGGAGCATACTTCATCAATGAAGCACTCCGCAATGGTAAAAAAATATTGGCAGAAGGTGCGCAAGGCTCAATGCTGGATATTGACTTTGGGACTTATCCCTACGTGACCTCCTCCAATACCACCGCAGCCGGTGTCTGCATCGGACTTGGGGTTGCCCCCTCCCAAATAGGAGAGGTAATCGGTATCACAAAAGCATATTGCACACGTGTAGGCTCGGGCCCATTCCCCAGTGAATTATTTGACGACACCGGTGAATTCCTGAGAAAAGAAGGCGCAGAATTCGGTGCGACAACAGGCAGACCAAGACGCTGTGGCTGGCTCGATTTACCGCAGTTGAATTATAGTATCATGCTTAGTGGAGTCACCCAATTAGTAATTACCAAACTCGATGTACTCAACAAACTCGATACCATCGAAGTGGTAGATTCTTACGAAATAAAAGGGGAAAAGACAAAACAATTCCCCTTTAGTCTCGATGCAACGGAAGTAAAAGTCAACACTATTAGTTTCCCCGGATGGCGATCCGACATCGCCGGTATCTCCGACGAAAAGGACCTGCCGGAAAACGCGGTTCGCTTTATTTCCGAAATCGAGCAGGCGACAGGTGTGCGGGTATCAATTGTGTCAACGGGGCCAGACAGGAAAGAGCTGATTTCCAGAACACCGGCGGTTTCCAGAACACCGTGATTTTGGAAATCACGGTGTTCTGGAAACCGCCGGTGTTCTGGTGGACTGCAAACCGGGGTTTTGGAAATCAGTACGACCAGACATCCATCTCCTTATCGCGGATTTTGGTCTTAATTTTTTCCGATTCGAGCAGGAGGTCTCTTCCTACGAAACTGTTGCTTAATTTTTTGTCCAAAATATTAGAGGCTTTGATGATGGTCGCATCAAATTTTCGCATTTCGAATAAGTCCTCCCAACTCATTCTTCCCATGTCATTTTCGGGATTAAATACCTCGTACTTGGCAAGGTACTCCCTACAATTCGGATAGTAAACCCAAAATACCGGATACTCAAATAGTGCATCCCCGTCATCGGTTTCTTTTACTGCAATAGGCGCAATACCGAGTATGCGTACGCGCAGGCTACCCGTCAGAGCATCAAAATACCAGACTTCCTTCACCCTAAATTTGATAATTGACTCATAGTCGAGCATTTCGCGGACAATTTCTGTCCTTTCGTTGTAATCCATATCGAATATAACGAGCGTGTCGACGGAGGAGGTTGCATCAATAAATTCCTCAATACTCATAGGCATACTAAAGCGATCATCCTCCGGACTATAGGCCGTAAGCTCTCCTGACTTAATACCGGACTCCAATATTTCATATAGGGCGGCATGAGGCGACCTGAAAGTCAGATTTTGTTTTTGGCGGGTATCTATTTCCTGCCATACTTTTTGGCTCCAAAGAATATCAGCTTCGCGCAACGGAGGATAAGGGAGTGGCCCTTTCTCCTCTAAGGTGGTACGGACGACAATATCGTCAAGTGGCGGAGTCGGAGAATTTTGTTGAGCAAAGGAAAGTACCGGACACAGCAATGCTATTGCATAAAAGAGGTTAAGCTTCATGATTGTAAAGTTTTGAAAGAAGTTGTTCAAGAATGGCTGCTTGAAGCGAAAAATGGAAATTTTAAGGGAAGATGACTTACAAAAAACGGAGTTTAGCAGCGCTAAATGAGTATTTTTGTAAGGAAATATTCCCTTAAAAGGCCATTTTGCAGCCAAGTGAGCTATTTTTAAACAACTTCAATAATAAAAAAAGAAAAGCCGATGCATCAAACACCGAAGTATTAAACCAATTCGTTCTTGTTTTGTCGAACTATTTTAGAAGAGTAGTTAACCTAATAACGCAGTAAGCAAGAAAAGTTACACTTTTGCAAGAAAATGTTTACTTTTGCACTTTTAAAGGTATAAAAATGGCACTCGATCAGGTAGATGTAGATAAGCTTGGTAAAGACGAGAAAGAGATGTCTTTCCTCGACCACTTGGAGGAGTTGCGCTGGCATATCATACGGTCTTTGGTTGCAATCCTTTTGGTAAGCGTTGTGCTGTTCATATTTAGAGATTGGCTATTTGCGACTCTTTTTGCTCCTTCCAAGCCGGATTTTATTTCTTACAAATACATCTGCGATTTGTCACACCTACTCGGTATGGGTGATAAGATGTGTTTTTCACCTCCCGAATATACTGCTCAGGCCATTGGACTGGCGGAGCCGTTCATCATGAGTTTTAAGCTGGCGTTCGTAGCGGGATTTATAGTGGCATTTCCGTATGTTTTTTGGGAGATTTGGCGCTTTGTAAGTCCGGGATTGTACGAAAAAGAACGAAAGGCAACTTCGGGCATCATATTCATTTGCTCATTTTTATTTTTGCTGGGGGTGTTATTTGGCTACTTTGTTGTTGCACCATTCGCCTATTCTTTTTTATTGGGGATAAAGATTGTGAATGTGAGCAATATTCCAACACTTAGCTCCATACTCAACTATTTATTGATGTTTACGGCACCGGCAGGGTTGATATTTGAATTGCCCATTGTAGTTTATTTTTTATCGAAAATA
>JALVDO010000038.1 GCA_027008975.1 Saprospiraceae bacterium
TTTATAATTTTCTTGCTAAGTAAACGATTTATTCCTTCCGCAATTGAGACAGGATTATAGCTTATTCCGAATGGATTGGACAATACATCGAATTGGAATCGCTTCAGTCGTTCATAAATATGCTCCGAAAAGCAGGAACCCCAAAGCATAATACCTTTCTCGTACCCTATTTTGAATGGGTATTCCACCCGTCCAACCTTTGTGAATAACTTCTTCATCTTGATGATTTGACAACTTTCCACAAAGAAACGCATTTCTGCCTGATTGCAAAAATAAGAATGGCTAATTTCTTTGGGTTCCCCAATTTAAACCGGACTTTTTTGAAAGACCTGTTTTTGCATAAAATACGCACCAAATCCAAAAGAGGATTCCGATATAAGGGCTAATCTTGTCAAAGAAAAATTGTATCTTACATTCAAGGGATTGAGAACCTACAAATATCATAACAGAATAAATGAGAATTGTTTTTATTAGAAAGCCCTGGACGATTTAGCATGACTGTTAACGCGTAAGCATTACATAGTCATCCACAATAGTGCTTAAAAATTTCAGATCACTTTCGTGTTGATTTTTTTCTAAATTAAGGTCTTTTTTGATTTTGCTGGCAAGGGATTTACTGATTTGTAGAGTCTCGAAATTCTTTTTCTTCTTCAGCCGCAACAGAACATCTTTGACCAAGATCATATCTTCATCGTTGTATATGACGACTCCGGGATAAGTGACTTCGTATTGTATTTTATCCAGTCGTATCAGTTTATTCAACATGGTCAATCTGCTGCCTTTGATGGTTGTGACGGTTGTATGTGCCAGCAAATCACCGATGCGTTGGCTTTTTTCAGAGCTGAAGATGCTAATAATTGCGAGTAGTCCGAAAGTAGCTCCTACATCTACTAGCCGAAAGGCCCACCGGATAATGATTTGGCGAGGGGATAATGGCTTTCCGTCGAGTGAGATGACGCGAATGCCCAATATCCTTTTGCCTATCGTCTGTCCGTTATTAAACAACTCAAAAAGTAGGTTGTAAACGAGCAAGGCTGGGAGGCCAATAAAATAGAAAATAACCGTCTCTCCATCGGAAATGAGCTGGACAATCAATATGTAAAAATATACAATTACAATGTCTATAACGACGGCAACCATCCGCTGAAATAAGGATGCCAGCTCAAATCTTAGAACAATGTTGTGAGAAGTTTTTATTTCGATATATCTCATGGTCTTTCTGCTCAATCGCCCGACAAGATACCCTGTTTTGATATTTTTTTGTATATTTTTGTCGCTAATTTTTATTTTTTCCTTGATAATTCCCATCTTAGCCACCCAAAGACTTGGGGAAATGATGAATTCTGATTGAAGGTTCACTAACGAAAAAATTAAATGACGGAAAGCCAATTCATTAAGGAAAATATTGAAGACTGGGAGCGACTGGAGACGTTGTTGAGTGCATCCGACTCTAATCCCGAAGAGCTGCAGGCCTTATTTGTCAAAGTCTCGGGGGATTTGTCCTATGCGCGTACTTATTATCCTAGGCGTGTAGTTCGTCAATATCTTAATTCCTTACTCAATCAGGTGTTTGATTCTATGCGGACACGTCCCAAATACAAATGGGGGAAGCGCATTATCCGGTTTTACGAACACACTCTTCCGACGGTTATCATTAAGCACCATCGGGCATTCATCATTTCGTTTGCCATTTTTGTCGCTGCCATGCTGATTGGCGTTTTTTCCAGTTTTGAGAATGAGGATTTCCTTCGGCAGGTCATTGGGGATAATTATGTGAATATGACGGAGGAAAATATTCAAAACGGAGACCCAATGGCTGTCTATAAATCTGCCAATAAATCGGAAATGTTTCTCGGGATAACCATTAACAACATCCAAGTGGCATTCTTCACCTTTGTTTTGGGTGTTTTTGCTTCTCTCGGTACGGTTTTTATGTTGATTAAAAATGCCGTTATGCTGGGAGCTTTTCAGACCTTTTTTTACCAAAAAGGGCTGTTTATGACTAGTTTTTTGACAATCTGGATTCATGGGACTATTGAGATATCTTCCATTATTATTGCAGGGGCAGCCGGCATTATTCTGGGAAACGGGCTTTTATTTCCGGGTACTTACAGCCGTGGTGTTTCTTTGCGCTCAGCTGCCTTGGAGGCGTTGGTTGTATTATTGAGTACGGTACCTTTATTTGTCATTGCAGGTTTTTTGGAGGGCTTTGTGACAAGACACACCGAGTTGCCAAATATGGTCAAAGTGGTTATCATATTGCTTTCCCTTGTGTTTGTCTTGACCATTTATGTGATACAACCATTGGGCTATTATCGCGAGGGGCAGTTCCGGAAGAACTTTTTAATGATTCACGGCGAAGCACCCATTTCTACCTCCAATATTCAATCGGTTGTCGGTCGGGCTTTTGTGGCAATCCGGCATCATTTTGGGCGATTAATCGTGGAGGTTTTTTTACCTTCGTTTTTCGTTTTTTTATTTTTGAGTTATTGGGTGCTACGCGTTAATAAAGAACAATTTTCTACCTGGACAATCACTTCCTTTTTTGATGGAAAGTACTTGTTTACACCGCTGGTCTTTGTCGTTTTTGTCGTGTTTGGAATGTTGTTGATTATGAAGATAGCATTGGTGATGAACGGTAAGCGGAGCGATTGGAAACACACCATTCGGCAAACGGTGAAGTACCCATTGCCGTCCTTTTTCTTATCTGCCCTTTTATTGCTTTGCCTTTATTTTTTGCCCATGTCCACGGTACTTTTGCTGTTATTTGTAATGCCGGTTTCGGGTCTGGCGGTTGCTTTGAAGACACTGGCGGAAGAGGAGCGTTTGTCTATGCGTTCCTTTTTTGAATTGCTGAGGAAGTCCTACACCCATTGGCTGGGCTTTCAGGTGAGGACCCTACAGGTGGTATTCTTATTATTGGTGAGCATAGAGCTGTTGAATACGGGGGTCGGCGGTTTGTTTTTGGAGTATTTTAGTTGGCATGAGATATTCGATAATGCAGAGATTCAGGAAATTTATTTCAAGGTGCTCTTGCAGTTCGTTTTCATCTTTTTTATTGCAGTTTATGCCTACGCTAATTATGTTGCTCAATTTACTTTTTCTGAGAATATGCGTTACGCATTTGATTTGAAAGAGCGGCTTAAGTCATTCGGCGTCCGAAAAAAGAAAGCGGTATGAGCATTCGATTTTTTCACATAGCGATATTTTTTTTATTGTTCTCCTTTTCGGGAAATGCAAAAACGCCTGCTGTTGATGAAGCGACCTACGAGCGATTGGCAAATGAACTCGACTTCTCTAAGACAAAAAAAGTTTGGATGCCAAAAGATAGAGGTGGAAAAGTTGAACTGAACCCGAAAAGAAAAGAGGCCACCAAGACGAATTTTGCAAATGGCTTCGAAGGTATATTTTCAGTCATTGGTTACATCCTAATTGCATTGGTGATTTTGGGAGTGATTTACATGGGTGTGAAAGACTTCAAAACTGAAAAACTAAAGCAATCCGAATCCGTTGATTTAGATGCCATTGAGGATTTAGAATCTGTTGACTTGACTAAATTATTGGAAGAAGCGATTGCCAATCAGGATTATCGCCTGGCAATAAGGTTGGAATTTTTAATCATCCTGAAAAAATTGTCACAAACTGAAAAAATAAAATGGAAGCCCTACAAAACAAATCGCGTTTATAGCCGTGAATTGAAGGGCACTCCGCTCCAAGACGACTTCAGGCGCATTGCTGATACTTTCGAATACGTTTGGTATGGCATATCTGAGGTTGATGCCGATACTTACCACTACCACCGTGCCAATTTTGATGAATTTCTAAAGCGTATAACCAATGGATAAGAGAGCGATATGGGCGGTATTGGTGATCATCGGAGCTTTCTTCGGGCTTCGTGCCATCTTTTTTGAGAAGGTGGAAGTACCCGATGTGAATTGGGGTAGCAGATACAATTATGATGGTAAGGATGTGATGGATTTGTGGCTGTTCAAATCACTATTAAAGGAGCGTTACCAAGGGGTAGAACACCGGATAGTGTCCGATTTGGATATGGATGAGGATTCGCTTTTGATTGTGATGGTTGGCAACCGTATGAAGCCAACTAATTCTGAAATGACGAAGCTTATCCAGATGGTCAGAGCCGGTAACTATGTGTTGTTTTCAGGACAAAAATTTGTATTGAAAAATTACCTTTTTACAGTCGAAGACCATGAGAATTTAATGGCAGATACCATTTCGTTTAGAGCAAATGGGACGGATTTTACAGCTTCTCTAAATTGGCGTGCACTCGACCGTTCTTCTGTTCAGTTTTTTCAACCGCTAACAAGTATTGTTTCTACCATAGGTACCTCACCTGAGAATGGTATGGATGCCACGTTCAAAGGGTGGTGGAGAATAACTTTATTTGATTTGGAGACTCCACATCATCCTAAGGCCGCCATTGAAAGCAAGATAATGCTTTGTTTTCCGGTAGGCGAGGGACAGATTTGTTTTCACAATGCGCCCTACCTTTTTACTAACATCGCTTCTAAGCAGGATTTTTACTTGCCTCATTTCAATAAGGTTTTCGGCACACTCCCCGCTAAAAAGGTGATTCTGACCAAGCCGCAGCGAACAGTGAATAGCAAAAAGGGGTTGTTTCAATATTTTTTAGCATACCGGTCGTTTCGGTGGGCGTATTACTTGCTGTTAGCTGCTATCCTTTTATACATTTTTTTTCGGGGTAAGCGCATTCAACGAACTATCCCGTTACTTCCTAAAAAGGAGAACACTTCACTGGAGTTTATCGGTACGGTTAGCCGCTTGTATCGGGCACACCAAAGCACGGCACCACTTGCCCAAAAGATGAAATCCAATTTTATTTTCTTCGTCGAAGAACAATACCGGATTTATCCATCCGATGAGCGATATTGGGAAAAATTACAAAAGAAATCCAAAATGGACGAGAAATTACTCGAAGCACTAAAAATGGATATAGGTGATGTTCGGTTGCCAAGGGCGAGAGTCAACGCCGATATCCAAAAGATGCACCACACACTTTCAAAATTTTATAAACTAAAATTATGATGGAAAATAAAGATGATCAATTTAACGAAGAGGAAAAAACGGAACTCGGGCAAGAGAGCCCAAGTGCTTATCAACCTCCGCGCCCTGTTGTTTTTGAAAGGGAAATGCTCTTGATTCAGCAACTCAAAGACGAGTGTGCTAAAGTCATCATCGGACAGGAAGAAGTAATTGAGAAAATGCTGGTGTGTATCCTCGCCGAGGGCCACATCTTACTCGAGGGCGTTCCCGGCATTGCCAAAACCCTTAGTGCCCGGACTATGGCACATGCCATCGCTGCCGAGTTTAATCGCATTCAATTTACACCCGATTTGATGCCGGCGGATATTTTGGGTACAACTATCTTTGATATGAAAAAGGCAACTTTTAATTTCAAAAAAGGACCTATTTTTAGTAATGTCATTCTCATTGATGAAATAAACAGAGCGCCTGCAAAAACACAGGCGGCACTCTTTGAAGTAATGGAGGAAAAACAAGTCTCCTTCGATGGCGTAACCTATGATTTGTCTTACCCTTTTATGGTAATAGCAACGCAAAATCCCATTGAGCAGGAAGGAACTTATCGCTTGCCTGAAGCGCAACTGGATCGATTTATGATGAAAATTGTGTTGGATTATCCCAATGCAAAGGAGGAAGTAGATATTCTTCATCGGTTCAAAAACCAAATGGGCAAACCCGATCTTTCAATTGTCAAGCCACTTCTGAATGCAAAAAATATGAAGGAATTGCAATCTAAAATTGCCAAAGTGACAATTGAAGACAATATGTTGGATTACATAACGGCGATTGTGCAGGAGACCCGAAACAACAGCCGCCTGTATCTCGGTGCTTCTCCCCGCGCATCTCTTGCCATATTGCGTGCATCCAAGGTGATGGCGTTGATGTCAGGGCGTGATTTTGTCATCCCCGACGATATCCAATACGTCGTGCCTGACATACTTAATCATCGTGTCATTTTGAATCCGGATGCTGAAATGGCTGGCGAAACAACCCATCAGGTATTGCACGATATTATCAAAGAAATTGAAGTGCCAAGATAGATGAGACCTCTTTTTTTGACATACCGTTTTTTTGTGGGAATGGGAATTGTTATTTTCGTGATGGCAGTGTCCTTTTTTGCCGCTTGGCTTTTCTATATTGCACTTATGCTATTGGTTGGCTTAATCGCCTTCGGTACCTTTGAGTACTGGAAATTATCCCAAATTGCACCGGGAATTAAAGCCAGGCGAAAAGTTGTTGAGCAGCTTAGCCTTGGTGATGAGCAAACCATTTATTATACGCTGGTAAATACGGCTAATGAAACGGTGGACGTCGATGTTCTCGATGAATTGCCCTATCAGTTTCAGGAACGCAGTATTTTGCAGTCACTTCGGATGGAGCCTGCATCGAAAAGCGCATTCGAGTTGAAAATTCGTCCCCTTTCGAGAGGAGAATACCATTTTGGTGAATTGAAGTTGATGTTGTCTTATCCGCTCCTTGGCGTGGTTCATTATCAGGTGTCAAGGGCAGCGCCTGAGATGGTCATGGTTTACCCTTCCGTCCTGCAAATGAAAAAGTACGCCCTCCAAATCTCCTCTCGAACGGCAACGATGTACGGCATCCGTCGTGTACGAACCATTGGTGAGAATGATGAGTTTGAACACATTCGTCAATACCAGCAGGGCGATAATATTAAGTCCATCAATTGGAAGGCAACTTCCAGAAGGGGTGAATTGCTCGTCAATCAGTATCAGGACAGCCGCTCGCAAATGGTTTATTGTGTAATAGATAAGGGGCGTAGCATGGAGATGCCATTTGATGGTTTGTCCTTGTTGGATTACAGTATTAATACCGCGCTCGTATTGTCCAATATTACCCTGAATAGATACGATAAAGCCGGCTTGATTACCTTCTCCAAAGACATTGATACCTATCTGCCTGCCGATTCGCATACGCAACAATTGGAGCGGATATTATCTCTTTTGTACAACCAGAAGACCAATTTTGAAGAACCCAACTTTGAGAAATTATACTACCACTTTAGGCATTTTGTCAGCCGTAGGAGTATTGTCTTTTTATTCACCAACTTTGAGTCTATTCACGATTTATACCGCAACGTCAAGTATCTCAAGGCGCTGGCACATCGACACCTGCTCATCGTCATTTGCTTTGAAAATGCTGAATTATCGGATTTGCAACATCGGGAAGTAAACTCCGTTTCTGATATTTATGATCAGACGATTGCCACTTCCTTTATCTACGAAAAAAAGAAAATTCTCATCGAATTGCAACACCACGGCATTCAGGTTGTTTACACTAAACCTAGAGATTTGTCTATTCAGGTCATCAACAAATATCTGGAGTTAAAGGCGAAGCGAATGAAGTAGGGGACTCCATGTTTTGTCTGCTATTTGTTTCTAAAAAAATCCCTATCTTTGCCTTACATTTACACAAATATGAAAAAACTTCCAATCGGCATTCAGACTTTTCGCGACATTATTGATGAAGGCTTCGCCTATGTTGATAAAACGGAAATAGCATACAATCTAATTACAGTAGGGCGATATTACTTTCTCTCCCGCCCGCGCCGATTTGGCAAAAGCCTCTTCCTCGATACGCTAAAAGAAATATTCGAGGGCAATAAACGGCTTTTTAAGGGTTTATACATCGAAGATAAGTGGGATTTTGAGAATGTTCATCCGGTGTTGCGTATCAGCTTGGGGGCAGGCGGTGCAAAGACGAAAAAGGAACTGGATAGACTTTTGAAATGGCATTTAGAAGATGCAGAGGACAATTTAAAAATAAACTGTCCCAAGGAGGCTCCTGCTAACGAATGTTTTAAATACCTGATAAAAGAAGCTTACGAAAAAACGGGTAAAAAAGTTGTCATCTTGATTGACGAATACGACAAACCCATTCTCGATAACATTACCGATACACAGACAGCACTTTTGATGCGGGATGAGATGAAATCCTTTTACGCCGTTATCAAGGACAGCGATACTTACATTCGGCTGGTTTTCATTACAGGCGTGAGCAAGTTCTCCAAGATGAATCTTTTTAGTGGACTGAATAATTTGGAGGATATAACGCTAGATGCTAATTACGCGACAATATGTGGTTATCGGCACAAAGATTTGCTAACGACCTTTCGGGAGCACCTTCGGGGGGCTGATATGGAGGAGGTTCGTAAATGGTATAATGGTTATAATTATTTTGGAGACAAAGTCTATAATCCATTTGATATCCTGTTGTTTATAAGTAAAGGAAAGGAGTTTCGCAACTACTGGTGGAGCACCGGTAATCCAAGTTTCCTCATCCGCTTATTAAATGAAAAAGATTTCTATCTGCCCGATATTGAAAACTACGAAGCCACGGATGAAATACTGGATAGTTTTGATATAGATACAATCGAGTTGCCGGCACTATTATGGCAAACGGGCTATCTGACCATCAAGGAGAAAATATGGGAACGCAACCGCATCAAATACAAGCTTACCATCCCCAATTTGGAAATTCAATTTTCCCTAAACGAATTTTTTATTGATGCGCTGACGACGCAACGAACGGAAAAAATCAGGATTCAGGACAGGCTTTACGAAGCATTGGAGAAGGGTAATCTCGACGCATTGAAGGAGGTACTTTATGGCTTGTTTGCCTCCATTCCCTACCACAATTTCACCAATAACAAAATAGCAGAATACGAAGGTTACTACGCCAGTCTGATTTATGCCTACTTTGCCAGCCTCGGACTGGATACCATCCCGGAAGATACTTATAGCAAAGGTCGCATAGATATGACCCTGAAAATGAACGACAATGTATTTATCTTTGAGTTCAAGGTAGTTGATAAGGCAACCGGCAATGCACTACAACAAATCAAAGACAAAAAATATTACGAAAAGTATCAACCTGCCAAAGGTACTATCTATCTCATCGGTATTGAATTCGGAAGGAAGGAACGCAATATTTTGAATTACCAGTGGGAGGCACTTTTGAATTAGAATAAAAATCTGATCCCCGAGCTGACGCACATACGCGTCCGTACCGGATAGGAAGACCGGGGAGCAGTTTTTCATGGGAATTGGAATTAGAGTGAAAAATTTAAGTATAATTAAATATGTCGGCTTGCTAATAGGAGTGCTCTTTTTACGATAAGAAATGCTTTTTGTCAAAACACTGATTTTGTATTTAGAGGCGAAGTAAGTAGAGGAAACTACTACCTTCTCCGGGGCAAAATAGATAAAAAGTACGATATCACAATGCGCTTGGTTGTTCATGATTGGCCAATTTGCGGAGAGGAATGGCTTCCTATTCAAGCGAAACACGGTGGCATTGACGGTTGGTATGAATATGATAAAATAGGGAAAAAGATTGTGCTAAGAGGCTCGTACCTTTATGAAAATGAAGTAAAGTTATTTGTCCCGAAATCATTAAGCGATACCATAAACAGTACTACTTGTAATATGGAGCATTACAAGGAAATTTTTGTCAATCGGGAAGATTTCGACTTGACAACAATGTATTGGAAAATGCAAGGAGATTTGGATTTTAAAAAGGTGGAATTGAATATCTTGCACAGGCCCTGCCCGGATACTATTAGCGTAATCTTTGAGCATGGAAACCATCAAATCGAAGCGTTCAATATAAGCGCGTTGGCAAACATAGAGGGGGTGGATGACATTCGGATTATTTCTTATGTCAGGAAAGATGGCAACTACCATTTGTTATTTAAATTGGAAAATAATGGATGGAGAGAGTATCAGGATTATGTTGGATATTTAAGAGTGAATGATGAAATGAAGTTAGAAGATTTTTATGTCTATTTGAATTATGATAGTTGGGCTGGGGAAAAAAATAACTTAATCTATGATGAAAGCCATCCGGAGATGGGAGTTAGGAAATGAAAGGATAAAAAATATAAATGACACAATCCAAAAGGATATATTTCGACAATGCGGCCACTACGCCAATCGAGAAGGAAGTCATCGAAGTGATGGCTGAAACACTACAGCATCTGTATGGAAATCCTTCCTCCATCTACATGGAAGGGCGCACAGCGCGCGCTGCTATCGAGCAGGCCAGAAAAACAGTCGCTAATGCCATCGGCGCTTCCCTCGGGGAGGTCTTTTTTACTTCCGGCGGGACAGAATCCAACAATATGGTGCTAAAAGGCGCTGTTCGTGACCTTGGAGTGAAGCACATTATCAGTTCGCCAACAGAGCACCATTGTGTTTTGCACAGCCTTGCAGCTATTGAACGCGATTATTGCACGGTTGTAAGCCAGGTGGCAATCGATACTTATGGTCGCCCGGATTTGGATAGCCTCAAAACATTGTTGGAATCATCCAAAGAGAAAACACTCGTCTCTCTGATGCACTCCAATAACGAAACCGGAGCCATGATTGACCTCGATGAAGTCGCCGAATTATGTGACCAATACGGCGCTCTTTTCCATACCGATACCGTGCAGACCATCGGTTATTTCCCCATTGATGTCTCCAAGACGAAGATTCATTTTCTGAGTGGGTCTTCTCATAAATTTTATGGTCCAAAATTCAATGGTTTTGTCTATATCAATGGCAATAATATAATCCGCCCTTATATTGACGGAGGTAGCCAGGAGCGAAATATGCGCGCCGGTACCGAAAGCACCCACGGCATACTGGGATTGGCAAAAGCACTGGAATTGTCCATCAATAATATGCCCAAACGCCGTGCAAAAATCGAAATCATAAAGACAGCCTTCAAACAAAAAATACGAGAAAATTTCCCCGATGCCATTTTCAATACCCCTGATACACAGGCGCATTACAAGGTACTGAGTGTCGGGTTCCCACCTTCCCCGAAAGCCGAGTTGCTACTTTTTAATCTCGATATTGCGGGAATCAGCGTTTCGGGTGGTAGCGCTTGTGCCTCC
>JALVDO010000039.1 GCA_027008975.1 Saprospiraceae bacterium
GTCAATACAGGCTCTCATGTCATGCAGGCTATTAATCCCGATAGTGAATACCACACCATCCGTTTTTCTTTTTCCCACCACAATACGATGGAGGAGGTTGATATCGTTATCCAGGAACTGAAAAATATTTTGTTGTGAGGCAAGGATGTATACCAAGTCCGATTAAATTGACTTATTCTTTCACAACACTTACTTAACGTAATTACTTAACGTTTTTTGTTTAAAATCATATATTATGAAGAAACTATTTATTTTAGTTGTTTTTGCATTGGGGTTTGGATACTCATCCGGATTGAGTGCACAGAATTATTCATCGGCTGTAGGCATTCGTCTTGGTGTTCCATGGTCTATTTCTTATAAAATGTTTATTTCGGATCTTGCTGCTATCGAGGTTTACGGCTCCTTTCGGAGTAATAGGGCTACGGTTTCAGGACTTGATGCGGGATGGACGAGTATTGGAATAAATGGCGCTTATCTAATACATAATGAATTTTCCAACACAGAAGGACTAACCTGGTACTATGGTGGAGGTGGTTCTGTCTATTTTTGGTCTTACGCTGATTTGTATACAGGGACTAGAGGTAATGTTACTTTTGGCGTTTCAGGCTATTTAGGTCTGGATTATAAGTTTGGGAATGCACCAGTCAATATTTCGGTAGATTGGGTTCCCACTTTTTATATAGGAAGCGCCCTCGGTGGATTTGGTGCCGGGCAGGGTGCTTTGGCCGTCCGTTACGTTTTAGGGGAATAAGGAAATGAGCCGAGAGGTGGGAGTCTCTCGGCTCATTCTGTACCTGCCCTATTCAATATATAGATTAAACTCAACTCGTCGATTTAGTCTTCTCCCTTCAACGGTATTATTATCGGCTATTGGAAGACTTTCCCCGTATCCGGAATGCGAAATTCGCGAAGGTGAAATCCCCTTTGATACCAAATACGTATAGCAGGCTTTTGCCCTATTTTCTGAAAGTATCTGGTTAGAGCTTGCTTCTCCTCTGTCATCAGTGTGCCCTGCAATGCTGATTTTATAATCCGGATAGTCGTTAAGAATGCCGACAATTTGATCGAGTACGGCGAAAGACTCAGGTTTCAAATCGGCTTTGCCCGTCTCGAACTGTACGGCACTCATCGCAAATTTTAAGACCTCCTTAACTTCTTCTTTTATTTCCGGGCATCCTTTATTACTACTTGGCCCTGGTTGATTTGGACAACTGTCTTCATTATTGGCAATGCCGTCATTATCCGTATCGGGACAACCATTTAGTTTGCCTGCTTCACTCGGACATTTATCCATGTTGTCGATAACGCCATCACCATCCGTATCGGGACACCCATCGACCGTGCCGGCTACATCCGGGCATTTATCATCACCATCGGCAACGCCGTCTCCGTCTTTGTCAGGGCAGCCATCTAGTGCTCCTGCAATATCGGGACAGTCATCTGAAATGTCAATAAACCCGTCGCCGTCGCTATCCGGGCATCCTTCGATTGTCCCCGGAGTGTCGGGGCATTGATCGATATTATCGACTACGCCATCGCCATCCCGATCGGGGCATCCCATCGTTGCTGCATCACCTGCTTCGTTCGGACATTTATCCCTATTGTCCGGGATACCGTCCATATCTGTGTCGGGGCATCCATGCATTTTGGGTGTGCCGGGTACATAGGGACATTCGTCATCTTCATCAGCGATGCCGTCACCGTCTGCGTCAACGCGGTAAAGGTTGTAAATATAACCAACACCCAACTGAATGTTATTTCTGTTTTCTGCCATGGAAAGGCGGTATTCTCCCTTGAAGGAAATGTAGGAATTCTGCCCGAGCATGTAATTGAGCCCTAATCCCAGTGGTATTTGTATATTCCCATCTTTGAATTTTTCGATGGAATACCCCACACCGGCGAAAACGTTTGGAAGCAGCTTCGTACCCGTTTTTATTTCATAACGCAGTAGGGCATCGGCACTTATAATATTTCGGTTGTTAATATCATCGGGAACGCTAATGACACCAATTTTGATGGGAACCTCCAAAGCTAAGGATTTGGTAATACCGTGCAAATACGATAGTTCCAATCCATTGGTAAGACCCAACGTATCGATTCCATTCGGATGTCCGTGGTCGATAAATAATACCCGGGCTCCTAATGCCCTGATTTTAGCCGATGGCGTGGGCGTTGTCTGTAATGCTCGGACAGCTGTAGTGTCCTGAGAAAATGAGGTGTTGGTGAAGAGTAAGGCAAAAAGCGCCAGTAATAGAATCTTTCTCATAGAATCGATTTTCAGTTTTATTAAACAACTATAGTCAAAGAAATTGGGAAGTAGATTGCCGGAAATCAAATAATTGCCATTCATAAGGGGGATGAAACGGCAACAATTTAAAAGTACGGGCGTTTTAATCATAAATTGAGCCAAACAACTTTGACAGCTATGAAAAAAATCCTGATACTTTTACCGCTGATTTCTTTTTTAGTTTTACTAAACTCTTGCAAATATACGCAAAAGATTAAAGATGGCAATAGTGCGATGGATAGAAAACAGTATTCTGTGGCAATTACACTGCTAAAAAAGGAATATGACAAGGAAAAAAGTAGAATTGAAAAGGGAAAAAAGGCTTTTTTGCTTGGAGAGGCTTATAAACATTTAGCCAATCCTGATCGGGCGCTTTCGTGGTATGAGATAGCTTATGATAACCAGTATGGTATCGAAGCACTCGAGCAATATGCTTTTACACTAAAAGAGTTGGAGCGATACGATGATGCCATCAATGCT
This sequence comes from Saprospiraceae bacterium, assembly GCA_027008975.1. Taxonomy (GTDB): domain Bacteria; phylum Bacteroidota; class Bacteroidia; order Chitinophagales; family Saprospiraceae; genus JALVDO01. Next base: position 2,768 of record JALVDO010000039.1, read on the forward strand.
TTCAAGGATTTGGGTAATGAGATCGGAAGTCCATACGAATATCGAAGAGAGATAAAAGCCTGCCAAATCGCAAAAAACTGGTCGGAAAAAGAAGACGATAATTCGAAAATTGAGCTTTTGGCCGGCAATGATAAAACGGCCGATTATGCTCCGGTTTTTTATGGTGATAATCAGTTGGTATTTACCTCAGACAGGAATAGTAGCCGGGGAGACAATGTTTATTTATGGACGGGGCGATCTTTTTCGGATTTGTTTGTTAAAGATTTGAAAAGTGGAGAAATTAGTCCATTTTCTCCGGTATTAAATACCCCAAATAACGAGGGGACGATTACGTTTAATAGCACTTTTGATGAGGCTTATTTTACACGCTGCTTCGCGGCTGAAGATGGCGATGCTTTCTGCCATATTATGCACACAAAAAAACAAGATGGAAGCTGGACTGAGCCCGAATTGGTAGATTTTTTTAACGGTAATGTCAACGAGGTGCAGCCCTGTCTCTCTCCATCGGGAGAAGAGTTGTATTTTGCTGCTGATCATCCCGACGGCTGGGGGGGATACGATTTGTATTATGTTAAAAAAGAAGGAATAAACGGTTGGTCCGAACCCCAAATACTCGGTCGGAATATTAATACAACGGGAAATGAGAATTTTCCCACAATGCAGGAGGATACCTTGTATTTTTCATCCGATTATAGACCGGGAATGGGGGGCTTGGACATTTTTAAAACTTACCGGCTGGCGAGTGGGAAATGGTCGAGTGCAAAGAATGTAAAGCACCCAATCAATTCCGGAGCTGACGACTTCGGACTGATTTTGTTGCCAAAGGGCAAATTGCCGAAAGGTGTTGTGCGTAAAGGCTACTTTTCTTCTAACCGAAACGGAAGTGATGACATTTTGGGATATACCCAAATGAAGACAAAAAAGAAAAAGCCAAAGGAAACGCTTGTCGTTGATTACACCTGGGTGTTAGACGGATTTGTATTGGAAAAGATATTTGAAAATCCCGACGACCCTAATAGTAAATATCTCGGACGACGACCTATCGAGATGGCGAAAGTTGATGTTGTTTTTGATGGTAAAAAAGAACATTTTACAGTTGGTAAAGACGGTGCCTTTACGATGGTATTGTCTGAGGATACCGATTATGAAATCATTGCCTACAAGGATGGTTATTTGAAGAATAAGGTGTTTTTTTCCACCAAAGATATCGGGCGTGACCCCGAACAACCGGAACAGCACTTTGAAGTAGAGGTTGTTTTGGATAAAATCTATCAGGATAGGGAAATCGTGTTAGATAATATTTACTATGACTTCAATAAGTATAACATTAGAAAAGATGCAGAACCAACTCTAAATGAATTGGTTAAGGTATTGAAATTAAACCCAAATATTAAGATAGAACTCGGCTCACACACCGATTGTCGTGGTGGAGATGCATATAATGCCAATCTTTCACAACAAAGGGCACAATCCGTTGTTGACTATCTGCAAACAAAGGGGATCTCTGCTTCACGACTTTTTGCCATTGGCTACGGAGCTACCAAGCCTGCTGTCAATTGTAAATGCAGCCAGTGTACCGAGGAGGAACACCAACGAAACAGGAGAACTACCTTTAAGATTGTAGAGTAAAAGCAGAATATAAGATATGGATAAAGTTAGTCAGCTTCTTGACTTATTGAAGTTGGAGCGATTGGAGAACTACCTCTTTAGGGGACAAAGCAAGAGTATAGGTAGTAAACGCGTTTTTGGAGGGCAGGTGTTGGCTCAATCTCTTAGTGCAGCTATGGAAACCGTACCGGAGGACAGGTTTGTTCATTCCTTACACGCCTATTTTATCCTCCCGGGAGACATTCACAAACCCATTGTTTTTGAGGTGGATCCCATTCGGGATGGAGGTAGTTTTACTACTCGCCGCGTTGTAGCTATTCAAAATGGGAGGGCAATATTTAATATGTCCGCTTCCTTTCAGTTGAAGCAGGAGGGCTTTGAACACCAAGAACAAATGCCTGTGGTGACACCGCCTGACGATTTGATGAATTGGCAGGAAATGGTCGCCAAATACGGTACCAATATGCCCGATAATTTTAAAAAATTTCTGACTTGGGATCGCCCTTTGGAGTTTCGTCCTGTTGAGAACCCCTTCGAGGTGGAAAAGACCAATAAACGCAATATCTGGCTTCGACCCAAAGGAAAAATGCCTTCGGATGTGAGGAAAAACAATCTGGTTTTGGCCTACGCTTCCGATTATAACCTACTCACTACCTCTTTATTACCACATGGGCAATTGGCTAATTTTCCTGACCTGACTGTAGCGAGTCTGGATCATGCGATGTGGTTTCATCGCCCGGTTGTTATGAATGACTGGTTACTCTACCATACGGATAGTCCAAGTGCTTCGGGCGCCCGAGGATTTACCCGGGGCAGTATTTTTGATAAATCGGGGTGTCTGATTGCCTCCGTCGCTCAGGAAGGACTTATTCGCCCTAAGAGACATTAGTGTAGTGTTGACTATAGGCTGTATTGGGAGAAAATTCAGGAGACTGTGGGAAACAGTCACCTGAAATCACCGCATTTCGGGAGGCTGTTTCCCACAGCCTTCCGAATTTGATATTGATTCTATGGTATAAGAGACGGCTCGGGGATCTTTCAGCTCCCCGATCCTAGGTTTCTACTATGCTATATATTATAACAGCGGTACTATCTACAGAATGACTGGTACTATTAGCATTGACAAAAAAAGATGCCGGCTTTGACGCGAAACAAAACCGCCATTCATTTGGTTTTATTTAAGAAAGACGGAGTTAGGGGTTAATGCGCTCAAATTTAAACTAAAAATCATGATACATCTAACTGGAATAGCCATAGTCATTTTTGCCTTATTCTTTTGGCAGATAAAGCAGCGTTCGGACGATAGTCCTGGATTGTTTCCTTTGTTAATAGGGGTGGGGCTGTTGATGGGCGGGTATGGTATTTACTCCGCTTCCATGTCTATTGATGAAAAATTCAAATACATCATTGTGGACTTAATTGGCATGGGCGCATTGGGGTGGATTTTAAGGACCCTTTCGTGGAAATATCGCAATAATACCTTGATTCCGGTTGTGGTGGTTTCCATTTTGTTTTTGCTGTTTTTATATCAGAATATTTTCCAAAAAAGCCAGATACACTACCCGGAAAATTTAGCACCCAACGCTGAATTGTTAGTGGAAATCAGAGAAGGGTATAACGCCAATGAATTACGCGATTTACTGGACAAATACCAACTAACTACGGCAAATGCCTTTGCAATGAAAGATGTGGATGCAACGGATTTGGATGACTACATCACCGTTAATATTCCGGAGAGTAAGATGGAGCTATACGATGAAATAGTTGCGGAATTGCGAGCAACGAATACCGTTGAATGGTTAGAGGGAAACGAGGAAATATTTGTTGCGCCACTTCATCCGGAAAAAAAGATGCCCGATACCAACAAGCGATTCGGGGTAAACGACCCCGCTATTGGACAGCAATGGGCATTGGATGCAATGGGGGTCGATGGTTTTTACTCTTTTCTCAAAAAAAATAAAATCAAACCTAAAAAGAAGGCGTTGATTGCCATATTGGATACCGGTGTTGATGCCAAGCACGAAGATATTAAGGATAACTTCAAATCCACTAATGCTAAATACAATCAGGATTTTATGGGGCACGGAACCCATTGTGCGGGAATTGCCGGAGCGGTGACCAATAATGGGAAAGGGGTTGCCTCGCTGGCATGGAGTAACGGGTTTGTATCTCTGACGAGTGTTCAGGTGTTGGATAAAAATGGGATGGGAACCCAACAAAAAATCATCAACGGTATTTTGGAAGCTGCGGATAATGGTGCAGATGTCATCTCCATGTCTCTCGGTGGTCGCTCCAATCAACGAAGTGAACGCGCCTATCAAAAGGCCATG
>JALVDO010000040.1 GCA_027008975.1 Saprospiraceae bacterium
CCGTTGTCAGCGGTACCCAAGTAGTTGTCCCATTGGGTAATTTATAAATTTTATCCGCCCAAAAAGCCGCATAAATATCCCCGTTGGATGCCAACTCTATATCATCTGCTATATTATTCACACCACCGCCTATAAACAAAGCAAGCACGGGATCGAAGGTATCACCACCATCTTTTGACAACCAAATTCCTCCTGATCTGGATGCGACATACACCCATCCATTATTATTGACTACTATTTTGGAAATCCATGAGAAGGCATTTCCCCCCAATGTATATGACAACACGTTCCAAGTCTGCCCGCCATCTTCTGATTTCCAAATACCCAACCCCTTCACAGCGTCAATATTCCAAAAAGACTCCCCCGTTCCGAAGTACATAATATTCGGGTTGGAAGGGTCCTGAGCAATAGTGGTAATTGCCAGATTGTCAAACAAGTCGTCAATTTTTGTCCAGACGGGAGGAGAAGCGGTGATATCATCTGTTTTCCACAAACCACCTGATACACTCCCAGCCCATACTGTTTTATTGGTCGGGTCGTTGGCGTCAAACAAAAGGGCTCGTGTCCTGCCTCCCACATTGTTAGGTCCTCGCTCTTCCCAATAAACGGGGAAGGCATCTGCAGATTTTAATTCCCGTTTTTGATCGGCTAAAGTTCGAGCCTGTATTAGCCGCTCGGTCGGTACTGTGTTAAGCTTCGGGTCTCGGGTCATTTCAAATTCTTGTAGGAATCTGCCGGCTATTTTACCACGCAATCCCTCATCCTCCTCTATGGCATCTTTCTCTACGGAGTAGGTCGCATCCTCTTTTATCAGGGTCATCAGTCCCCCGACAAAAACCAGTGCGCATACGAGTCCGTATAATATGGTTTTAGAATATTTTTTCATTGTATTGTATTTGGTTGTCATCCGGGCTTCACGGTGGTTTTTGAACCAAAGGGAAATCCGGATGATTTAGTTAAAGATAATTTTTTATTTACTACTTCTCCAACAGGGTCTTCAGCCGTGCATTCTCCTCCTCTAAGGTCTTGATTCGCTCCTCCATTTGGAAGAGATACAAGTAAATTTCCTCAATCTTTGCCTGCTGGTTTTTGGCATTTTCACCCAGTTCCAGCCCTTGTGTTTCCACCTCTTCGGCGGAAGGCATATCAGGCAGATGTCCGAAGTGGTCAATATATGCTTTGACTTCTGATAAAGTCGGTAGCTTGTGGTCTTTTCGGAATACGTAATCCGCCCAATCGGTACGGACGCGCATCTCTTCTGTGAGGATACCTCCTTTGACGAATAGCTTATAGGCACTTACATCTGTTCCCATGACATTCAGCGGGATACTTGTGGTACCAATAGCGACCTTACCATCCGAGGCATTTCCATTAATGATAATGTCGGTGCCACCTGGTGATTCAATAGCTAGATCGCCAGCATTTGCCTGTATAAGATTGCTAAAAATCGTGTTTAATACCGTCAGGTTATTACCAACATCCGCATTATTAGCCGTAACCATATTATTCCCGACAAGGGCATCCTCCGTTACAAATAATGTATGCCCAATATTGGCGTCATTACCTACAGCCAGGTCTGTGCCTATAGCCCCGCTGCCCGTGACATCAAGATTGCCACCGACGGAAGCATCTGACCCAACGGATAGAATATTGGTGACATTGGCATTGTTACCAACCGTCAGGTCGTTAGTGACATCAGCATTATTCCCTACATTGAGGTTGTCGTGTATTTGCCCATCGCCACCAACGTGTAAATCACCACTAATACCTGTTCCACCTGTTACGACAAGCGCGCCTGAGGTCGGGCTGGTAGCGGCTGTTCCTGAATTCATTCGGGCATCTCCATTGACATCGAGTTCCCCTTGCACAATAGCATCTCCCGCGACATCTAATCGCGCTGCCGGTGTTTGGGTTCCAATCCCGACATTTCCCGTTTTGGTAATTACCGCTCTTGGTACATCTCCGGTTATAAAAGTGACATCCTCTACATTGCGGCTGCCCATCGTATTATTAGGAGCTGCCACGACGTTGCCACCCACATGCCAATCCTGATTCGCTCCCGAATCCGCGAGGCTGCATTCACTATCCTGCATATCGGTATGGGAAAATACGACAAAGTCGCCATAGGTTTTTCCGAGTGGATTTCGATCATCTAAAGCCCCCGGCCACGAGTTGGTTGCACATTGTGAGAAAATCCGGGTAACACAAACGTCGCCAACGGCATTGGTTACTTTAAAGAAAGTCCGGGCATTAAGCCGTCCAAAAGGTAAACCGGTACCGTCAATTGTTAGTAAATCACCACTATTCACCCCCGAAAAGGACACCACTAGCTCTGTTAGATTAGAACTCGAATAAACGTCAATATCGACGTTATCCTCACCAAAATAATAGATTTCCATTTGTTTGAATCCTCCAAAACAAGGACAAGGATCCGCAGGACATCCGCTCGACCCAATTCGCGCCTCCTCTACCCCATCCTCAATTGGTGAATCCGGACTCTGAGCTGAGGCTAATGTAAATACAAAGAAAAAAAATAAAGAAAAAAGTAAGGTGTACAGGACACCGGAAAAACGTTGTAGGTTTCTCATGATAATAATGGATTTTATAGGTTTAAAAATAATATTAGCGATTAGAATGAGTAGGGGCTTCATAGCACTTTTCATGCCAGACCCAAGCACTCCAAAAACAGTTGTCACTAGCAAAAATATCTTCCGGGGGCAGTGCAATTCGGAAGAATTTATTCTAAAGATTTGAGTGTTTTCTGCTTGGTTATATTGCTTTGTAACGCAAATGTAAAATAAAAATACTAGAAAGTCAATTTTTTTGACCTAACTTCTCAATAATCTCCCCCAACTCCTCAATACTCAAATCATCCTCCTCTACCAAAAAGGAAACCATCTGATTGACAGAACCATCAAAGTAATTCTTGACAATATTCCGCAGGGTTTTCTTAGAGTAATCCTTCTTTTCCACGATGGGAAAATACTCGTATGTACGCCCATAAGCCTTATGCCCGAGAAATCCTTTTTTCTCCAATATCCTGAAAATGGAAGAAATGGTGCTATGCGGCGGTTTCGGTTCACCCAACCGCTTGATGACATCTGAGACCATACACCGACCCAATGCCCATATATGATACATTATCTCTTCCTCTCCTTTTGTTAGTTTTTGCATCTCAGTAAACTATTTTATACGCTTTACAACGCAAATATACGTTTACCACACAGAAAACACAAGTCCCTACGACTTAAATATCAAAAAATCGAATCTTTTGCCTTACATCTCCACGAGTTCCGGACAATTTGGGAGCATCGTGATAGCCCATATACAGCAACCCAAGGCATCGTTGCCCTTCCGGTAATTTCAAAAACTCATCAGCAGCCAAAATGCCCTTTGGGGTACTCCAGTAGCAACCGATTCCATAAGCGTGACAGGTCAATTGCATATTCTGTACTGCACAGGCGGTGGCCGCCATTTCTTCCCATTCAGGAATTCGCTCCTCCGGATCACGTTGCATACAGATGGCAATAATTACATTTGCCTGCAAGACTTTTTTTCGTTTTTTTTGATATTTGAACTCCGAAAAGGCTGCTGCATCTGTATTCTTTCGATAGGCTGCTGCCAAATAATCTCCCAGCACTTTGCGCGATTCTCCCCGAAAGACAATAAACCGCCATGGCTCTGTCAGCTTATGAGTTGGCGCCCAATTGGCATTTTCCAATATCTGGAGTAATACCTCCTCCTCTATCTGCCGCTCATTGTAAAACTTTGGATAAACGGAACGCCGCTCCCTGATAATCTTATTTATACCTTGTTGTTCAAAATTCATGCTTATTTATACTTCATAAGGCTAAAATTTAAACTTTTTGACTGCGACTTTTGCACCTGCACTTCATCGCGTCCTCGCCTTGATAGCTAAGGCTATCAGGCTGCGGGGCTCTTCGTTCAGGCACAAAATTCGCTACTCAAAATTGTTCGCATCTTAACCTTATGAAGTATAACCTCTAACTCGCATAGGAAGTTGACTCATCAACAAAACAATCAAAAAAAATATTTTTTTTGAAGTATTCTTTGCTTTGAAATCCGTCAAAGCTTCCTGCCCGCCCACACGAAGCTACCGTATATACATAAGTCATTCTAGTTTACTATTTCTACTGATTAACCGCAAAGTCCAAACTGCATTGGTTAATCGTTTTAATCCATTCCACATCGTAATTGGGCCGGGAGGGCGCTGAGATTCATAACCTGACCATCCTCCTAAACGAGCTACAACCCAAGAGGCAAAGGCTAACGAATCTGGCGGATGATGGTTTTTTAATTTCTCTGTTTTACCTTCTAATGCTGGATTTATTTTTCTTATTACTTCTATTGTATTTGGATCAAAAACATCGCCCATTTTTAGTCCCTCATCTTCATTTCTTGCCTGTACTAATTGCATCGTTTTTACGGCGGATAAGAGACTAAGGGCCGTTAAATTTTTCGCAGCACCCACACTTTCCACCTGTGCTGATTGGATATCCAAGCCTTTCTTTTTTAATGTCCTGAAAAACTGTTCTATTATCCATCGCTGGATATAATATCTAATAATTTTAAGGGCGTCATCTAATTTTAGCACCTCATGTGAAGTTAATAACCTCCAATGAATTGGTTGCTCTTTTCCTACTACGCTTTCGGCTTTTTCCTCAACATCAATGACTATTACCCGCTGTTGTTTTGGTAAATGTTTTGTTCCGGTTCCTGCTCTAGGTCGGCTTATTTCAATTTCTACCCATTTAACTTGCAAATAAGCTGTGTGTGCACTTCGTTTGTCCGTAGCTGGAAGAGCTTGACTGTAAGTGCCTTGTACCTCTTGTTTCGATAGCATTTTCACCAATGTATTCTTTTCAGGGTAATTGACAGCCCTATTGTGGCTACTCCTTATAACAAAGTCCATTCCAAGACACGTCAACAGTACAAGCAATTCATATATATCTGCCTCCCTATCTGCTACAACAGTATAACTATTCGCTTTTTTGCCATGAACCAAAGAATTTGAAATTTCTTCATACCAACGATATGATTCTTTTTGCCCTAATTTCTCTCTACAACGGTCTCGTCTACGCTGTGCAACATCTACAATTCGTGCTTTTCTATCATACTGCTTTGCAGAAGCTAAGCCCAACAAGTGTCCTGAATTTGCATCTACGCTAAGAACGGGGTGAAGGTAAAAACCTTTGCCTTTTCCATCTCCGGTTTCTGACAAGCCTTCAATACGTGTATTTAGACCAAAACCTAGCGTACTTGTATCTTCTATTAAGAGAACATCTAAGCCTTCACTTATTTCTGATGTCTTCTGACAGGCTTCCTCTATCATTAATTCTGGTTTTACTGCTTTATTCCTTAAAAAACGCCCTAATGCCACTTCTTCATTTCTATCACTTGCCAATTGACGTAATATTATGCTTTGTTTTTCTATCATCGATTGCTTTACCTTCTGGTATCTCGCATCCAAACGTTTATCTCCAAAAATTGTCAAAATTATTTTCTTTTGTTCATATATCAAACCTCTTTTCTCTTTCTTTTGTTGACTTATGTATATACGGTAGC
>JALVDO010000041.1 GCA_027008975.1 Saprospiraceae bacterium
GAATGGAGATGGGCTAAACGATGTATTAGAATTCAAGGGAGCAAAGAAGTTTGGGCAAAACTCACTAACAGTTTATAACCGTTGGGGAGATAAGGTTTATTCAAAAGTCAATTATCAATCTGACGAAGAACGCTTTGACGGCACCAAAAACGGAAAACCATTGCCGGCAGGTAATTACTATTATGTATTATCTTTCCAAACGGGGGAAATAAAACAGGCTTTAACCATTGTACGATAGGGAATGAACCGAATAATTTGTTTAGGTGATAAGAATTGATTATGCAAAAAATAATATATACACTTGTGTTGTTTTTGGGTTTTATGGGGCTGTATGGTCAGCAACTTCCGTTGAGGACATCTTTTACCGCCAATAGCTTCATTTGGAATCCGGCAATGACTGCCCCCGAATCATATTGGGAAATGAACGTGACCCATCGCAGGGAATGGACGGGTTTTGAGGATGCTCCTACAACAACTTTAGCTGCGGTTCAATATCCGGTATGGAAGCATCACCTGTCGGTTGGGGGATACTTTATGAATGATAAAATTAATCCCATTGTAGTCAACTCTTTGGGGGGTACATTTGCCTATAAACTGGAGTTGGGCCGGCAGCGGAATATTCTTTCCCTGGGTATTCTCGCGGTAATAAACCACTTCTTTGTAGATGGAAATGACATTCAGGTGCTGGATGATGGCGATACCGCCATCCCGGCAGCAGAAAACACAGCGTTTGCGCCAAATGTTGGTTTTGGGATTTATTATACTACCAATCCAATCGCTTATCAGCGTAAGAATTTATTTTTCTTTGGGGTTGCAGCCAATCAGTTGATTCCCTCTTCCCTTACTTTTGATAATGAGAATTTAACGGGAAGCACAGCCGATTTAAAGCGTTCCATCCATGGTAACGCCATGATTGGCGGGCGTATTTACGGGAAAAATTTCATTTTTGAACCGTCCTTATGGGTGAATTATAGTGCTGCTAACCTGTTTAATGTCCACCTTAATGCTAAGATGGAAAAAAGCGGGGGCTTTTGGGTTGCTTTTGATCTTGCAAGTAATCAAACGTTGGCGTTTCAAATAGGTACAGTTTACAACAAAGGTTTAATAAAAGATGGAGCTATACGAATGGGCATACAGGCTGCGTTAAACTTGGGTAGTCTCGCAAGTGTTACCGGGTTGGGATATGAATTTTATCTTGGCTACCGGCTGAAATGACAAAAAATGACAGTATGTTTATACGTATTTTACCCCTGTTTCTCCTTGGAGGAGTATTTATTTCCACCCATTTGCAAGCCCAACCGGAGGGTATCATCTATGATAATTATGTTTATGATGAGCACATCAAATCGGTGCAATTAACACCTTTGGATACAGATAATCCCGTTCCTTTAATCGAGTTGGATACCCGGGAGGCATTACTGTTGTCGTTTGATGAGTTGGAGGGCGAAGGTGATCGGTACAACTACACCGTTATTCTTTGTAATCAGGATTGGACAAAATCCGATTTAGACCCGATGGAGTACATGGGAGGATTTACAGACGATACTATTGATGATTATGAATACTCCGACCGGACTGTCATAGATTATGTGCACTATGAACTGGAACTACCAAATGAGGATGTAAACTGGACGAAGTCCGGCAACTACCTTTTGGTCGTGTATGATGATGACGACAATTTATTGCTAACGAAAAGATTCATGGTTGTCAGTCCCGTGTTAATAGCGGGAGTGCGAGATTCTAAACCTACCAACGCTGCAAAAATCAGAACGTATCAAGAGTTTGATTTTGAGGTGAACAATGAAATATCCCAGCTCAAAAATCCACAAAAATTTCTTACAGCTTCGGTATTACAAAATGGACGATGGGATAATGCTTTAACGGGAATTCCACCAGCTTATGTGCTTGGCGATCGCATCGTTTTTGATTATCAGGATCAAATTACCTTTAGAGCAGGCAAGGAATTCCGACTTTTTGATACTCGGAGTCTTCGCTTTCCGGGAACGGGAGTTGAGGAAGTGCTATTTCCGGAAGGGAAACCTTATGAAGCAATTCTATTTCCCGATTTTATCCGGAACGATCAATCTTATTTGCAGCAGGTGGATTTTAATGGAGAATACTTTATTATTAATGATGATAGCCCCAACTCCAATGCCGGCGTTGCTGCTGAATATACCAATGTCTTTTTTACACTAAAAACGGGTACACCTTTTTATGGCGATGATGTTTATGTTCTGGGAGCATTCAACGATTGGCGATGTGATAGAGCGAGTAAAATGATTTACAACGACGTAGTAAATGGGTACGTTGCTAAGATATTGTTAAAGCAGGGCGTTTATGACTACGCTTATGCCACATTGCCGTCTGATGAAAAAAAGACCATCAATCGCGATGATATTTTTAAAAAAATAGAAGGAGATTCCTACCAGACGGAAAATAGTTATTTATTCCTGTTTTACTACCGACCGCTTGGTGCGAGGTATGATGATTTGATAGGGTATCGGTTTTATCCCGATGTTAAGCGTTAATAGATGAAAAAAGCAATCAGCAAAAGTGATCGAGCCATCAAAGGGCGTATTCGGCTTGCAGGGTCCAAAAGTATCAGTAATCGGGTTTTATTAATCAGAGCGTTGTGTGAGAAGTCCTTTGATATTCACCACCTCGCCAATGCCAAAGATACTGAGTTACTCCACGAGTTATTGCAGGGGGCGGGCACTATTTACGATGCAGGACCTGCAGGTACGACCTATCGTTTTTTAACGGCTTATTTGTCCTTGCAGGAGGGAACGCAAATTCTGACGGGCTCCGAAAGAATGAAGCAGCGCCCTATCGGAATTCTTGTGGATGCCCTGCGCCATGTTGGTGCGGAAATTGAGTATCTGGAAAAGGAGGGGTTTCCGCCATTGCGGATTAAATCCGGAAATAAGATTGCTATCAATAAACCATTAACCATTGATGCCGGAGTGAGTAGCCAGTATATTTCCGCTCTGTTGCTGATTGCACCAAGTCTGCCTAATGGGCTGACTTTAGATCTCGATGGCGATGTAGTTTCCGTCCCGTACATCCAAATGACCCTCAATATTATGGAATATTTTGGCATTGAATACACCTGGGATAAAAATCGTATTGTGATACCTTCACAGGTTTACAAAGAAAGGGATTTTACGGTGGAAGCAGACTGGTCGGCAGCCTCTTACTATTACGAGATGGTTGCTCTTGCCTCCGAGGCAGATTTATACCTGGACGGGTTGCAAAAGGAGAGCTTGCAGGGAGATGCTGCAATTGTCCAAATTATGGAACACTTTGGCGTCAAAACAACTTTCACAGGTACAGGCATCCACCTGACAAAAGTAGCACCAAACCGCAATATTCTTCAATACGATTTTGTCAATTGCCCCGATTTAGCACAAACGGTTGTTGTTACCTGTGCTGCCACCGATACCAAGTGCAAGTTCACGGGTTTAAAAACACTCAGAATCAAAGAAACTGACCGAATCGCTGCTTTAAACGCGGAATTGAAAAAGGTAGGCAGTTCTTTTGAGCCTTGTTTTGAAAAAGACTGTTTCGCTGTCCAATACAGAGCGGAATGGTCTGACACTCCTGTGTTTTCCACCTATGAAGACCATCGGATGGCGATGGCTTTTGCACCCCTTGCATTATTGGGAAGGATTGAGGTTGAGGACTGGGATGTGGTCGGGAAGTCTTACCCCGAATTTTGGAATGACTTAAAAAAAATTGGTTTCCATGTAGCGTAGTGGCAGCTATGTGGTATTTTTAGGGACTTTTGTCGAATAATTAACAAGTATTTGCCCTGAAAGTGGATTTTTCAAAGATAAGGTTTTAATTTTGGTGGGTTATGGTCATAGATATTATATGTTTTTTGTTCGCAGCCTATGGTTTTTATTTGGGTTATACCAAGGGGATAATCAAGACGGTTTTCACAATAATCGCTATTTTTTTTGGTTTGATAGCGGCATTCAAATTTGGGCCGATGGTGACATCCTTTTTGGAAAGCCTTTTGAATTATAGCAATGGCTTGATGTTTTTGGTTGGAATGTTAGTCTCATTCGGGCTGTCAATGTTGGTGATTAAGATGTTAGCAAGTGGTTTTGAAGGGCTATTGAAATCAGCGAATATTAATATTCTGAATAAAGCATTGGGTGGTGCAGTAATGAGCGGACTGCTCGTGTCCGTCTTTAGTGTTCTAGTGCTATTTGGTGATAAATCCCACGTTATTGATGATGATACTAAATACGAATCAAAGACTTATTCTTTCCTGGAAGCGATGCCCGATATGATGTTAGACGGGGGTAAAAAGTTAAAACCCTTTTTCTCTGAATTTTGGGACTACTCCGTAGATTTTATGGATAAATTGGAAAAGGGCAGCAAGAAGAATTTTGAAAAAACAGACAAAAATGTCCTCTACGACTACGACGACAATGGCAACCGAACGAGGAGAAACTAAGGTATTCGCTTCCTTCACAAAAAGTAGGGACACGTTTTTTTGGTAATTCTCTCCAGTTTTATATCTTCGTTCAAAAAAAACTATGAATCCGTTTATCATTCATCAAGATGAAACCAAAAGCAAAGAGTTCTACACAGAAGAAAAATGTTATATTTCTGAACTATCAAATGGAAACGGCGATGCTGAAATGTCTATCGCTCGTGCAAGGGTGGAGCCGGGTGTGACTACTGCCTGGCATAGGTTAAAAACTACAACTGAGCGTTATCATATTATAAGTGGGAAAGGAAGGGTAGAAGTGGGCAGTTTGCCTCCTGAGGAAGTCTCTTCAGGTGATACTGTGTTCATCCCTCCTATGTGCGCGCAACGCATCACCAATATCGGAGAGGATGATTTGATTTTCCTCGCTATTTGTACGCCACCTTTTTCAGAAGAGGATTACGAAGACATGGAAGGGGCAGGTTCTGAGCAACTCGTCAAAATAAGTCTCAAGGAACTCGAGGAGGCATTCTTCTATCTCGATTCAATGTCAAGTGCCTACATTGAGGCAGACGTAGTGATTGATAAAAAAACAGGGGAATTTCTTTATTCTCCGAACGAAGAAGATGCAGACTCTCCGGAGTCCCTTGAATTTGATGAGTGGTCTGAAATGCACTCAGGTGACAACTATGTATCTCTACCCGACAAATGGCAATTGGATTTAGGAAAGAGGCTCGTTTTCGACTTTGTCAAAAAGGCAATTCCGGAACACTGGGATCGGGTCTCAAATATTTTCAATAAGAGAGGTGCTTACCGCCGGTACAAAGCGTTTTTGGACGATATTGACAAATTGGAGGAGTGGTACGAATTCGAGGTGCATACAAGGAAACGTGCCTTGCAAAACTGGGCAAAGGAGAACGGCTTTTTCGCTGTGTGAATTTTTTCGGTAAAAAATTATCGCCTTTAACAAAATTATATTATCATTACGGCTTCATTTCATTCACAATAAAAAATTTAACAATGAAAAAATTTAATTTAATTACAGTAATGATTGTACTTTTTGCAGTTGGATTCTTGGCGACTTCCTGTGGTGGCGGTGAGGCAAAGACCGATGGGCAGGAGCCGGCTGCTACAGAGCAAACTGATGCTAAAAGCGAACAGACCGAAGCAAAGAGTGAAACTACTGAAGCAACCGAAAAAGATGGTGAAGCAAAAGGTGAAGAAGGTGTTGATAAGTCCGGTAAGGAATATACCTCTGCTTATGTTTGTCCAATGCACTGCGAAGGTAGCGGCAGCGCCGAGCCTGGCAAATGTCCTAAGTGTGGAATGGATTATGTGAAAAATGAGGATGCCATGGGTGATGGCCACGAGGAGCATAATCATTAATAACTAACGTTAAGTAGTTACAAACTAACAATAATACTACTCCATCGTCAGGTGGAGTAGTGTTATGCGCTGAATGTCCGTCTGATGACATCTATGTATTCGGTACTAATAGTAGCAAAAGTTATTTTCAACTGCTGCTTTCCCTTTTTTGTTTCCATACGCTCTATCTTTACTGGGCTGCCCGAAATGACCCAGGGTAAATCTAAAAGCTGCTTTTTCAGTTCTGCTTTTTTTTCTTCTACTATTCCTTTATCCTGTATGGGAATCAGGATACTTCCCGTTTTTAACCGTTTGGCTGAACCGGGTTTCGTCACTACCCGGGAAGTGATATGACTATAGGGAATTTGAATGATTTCTCCATTTTTTGTGCTCAGCTTCAGCCCGATATCATCCATTTTTTTGACCACACCGCTATATTTCCTGACCTTTAGTCTTTGTCCTGTCATATCCCCGTTTAGGAATCTAAAAATAGTCCCCTGCACAAAATTTCGGATAACCCCCCACCCTAAAGCAAGCAACACTCCAACGACCAATAAAGAGACCACCGGGTTGATTTTTGCCAGTCGGTAGATGGTATTGGTGAAGAATAAAATCCAGGCGACATTCCTCAACAAAGGGTTGTAGAACTTGATAAAGTCATGAAGGCGTTCTCTGCGAATGATTTTCAATAAAATGTGCTGAATAAAGCCAAAGAATGCAAATATCCAAAATGCGCGAATGGCGAGGAGTATTATTAGACTCATTGGAATGATGGCAAAGTTATCCATGGTTTATCTTTTGAAGCAAAAATTTACAAATCCAATCCTTGAACAAATACATCTGACAAATCAATCTCAAAACCGGGAAATATACCAACGGGAACCTTTTCTCCTTTGACAAAAGGCGTTTTTCTCAATAATTGGTATTCGCCGGATTCGTCAAGCCGGTAAGGCAGAACGGTACCTTCCGTGGGGTGCACCACCCAGTATTCGCGCACGCCAACCTCCTGATAGATTTGGAACTTATCGGTCAAGTCCTTCTTGGAGGTGCTGTCGGACAATATCTCAATAATCCAGTCAGGTGCCCCCTTGCACCCTCGTTGATCGAGCTTGGAAAGGTCACAGATAATAGCTAAATCCGGTTGTACAACGGTATCCTCCCGCCCCTGCCGTTTGAGGCGGACATCGAAAGGAGCAGCAAATGCTCTACATTTTTTTTCTCTTAAATACTCCACTATTTGAAAATGCAACTCCGTCGAGACCCACTGGTGTGGCATATTGGGAGCAGGTGCCATTCTGACGATTTTGCCCCGTATCAATTCGACCATTTCGTCAAATCTCCAAGTCAAATAATCGGCATAGGTATATCGCTTATTCGGATTCAATTGTTTTATATCTGTTACCATTGTCTGCTTTTGTATAATTGCCATATTTACTATTGTTTTCTGATAAAACCATGCCATCACCTCCCTACAAAGGTACTAAAATTATCTCATAATTGCAATCACACCAATTCATTTCGCCTTAGGTATTTGATGAGGTAAGGTAATGCGTAAGGATTTACTTTTATCAATTTACTGGAAGTCTCCACTAACAACCCGACACGCAGCAGACTTTGCAGGATGGTAGCTGTTTTTTCTTCGGGTTGGGGGAAAATACTGCAAAGCCTTCTATAGGTCATTTGTTTATGTAATAATATCTGGATTAGCATGATTTCCCATTCCGGCGACAAGACAGGGGGTATTTCGTGCTGTTCTATTTTTCCTAAAATCAGGGTGTTTTCTTCCACTGCCTTGATATTGCCGAGCCAGTTATACAATGCAGCACCGATATTGCCATCTGCGGCAGCGGTTAGCTTTTTGAAGAGTTTGTTTTGTTCCCGGAGCGATAAAGCCCTTTCCTGTTTTCCATTCCACATGTACTTCATTCCTCCGCTATGATGCCTTTTTAAAATGATACTTTTTATTTCCTGAATGGGCAAGGGATTAATCATAATGGTATCTAAGAGCAATGCGTCCAAATCAGTATATTGGCGAATATGTTGATAGAAGTAAACATTACAACTCAGCATAAAGAGGATTCTATGACCAAATTTTGAAATCAACTCAGCAATGTAAAAGATGTAATCGGAGCCACCGGGGCGCCTGGTCCACCACAACTCCAAATCCTCAAAAACGATAACACTTCCGTTTGGGAGTTTGTGAAGAATTTCCTCCGTATCGAGATGTAACCCAGTTGAAAAAACAAGCGCCTCATGGATCACTGTATCTGCTTTGCGGCGATATCTGGATGGAGGTTTTAGGTAGATAACTTTTTTGTCGATAAGGCTGTTGTTGACATTGTCAATCAAGTAGGTCATTCCCGATAGTGGCTCACCGATGAACAAGATGGCACCATTGTTACCCCGGGTAAACCGCTTGATTGCTTTTCTCGCGGCGTTTAATTCCGTTGTTCGGTTAGGAAGAGGGGTTGAGGGAGCATTGTGCTTACCTGTAAAAAGCTGCTTGTAAAAGAAGGGGATACCTTTGCTATTATCTGGAGACAGTGTGATATTATCTACGAAGTTTGCCAGCCTGGAATGTGGGTTTTGAAGTTTTTTGGTTCGATACTGATGGTCGGAAATAGTCCACAAATCCCGGGTTTTTATAACGAGTTTATCCAGTTGATTGTTGGTTCGTTCCCACACTTGGCTAATATAATCAAGGTAGCGGTGTACTCCTTTGCGGGCATACTCCTTTCGGATAATACCGTGGGTTTGGAAGGCTCTGTCGATGATTATTTCATCTGTCAATAGTTTTTCAAACAAACGGATGGTGGTATCGAGTTGTTGTTCGATTTTTTTGCCAATACTTTTTAGTTGTTCCTTGCTTTCTACAAATTGGGTGTTGACCTTTTCTCTAACTTCTTCCAATAAGGCTAATTTGTCTGACTGACTGGAGGATTGGCTGTATTTTAATAGGCGGAGTGCATTTTCAAGTTTTAATAGCTCTGATTTAATACTGTTAAAATCAATCTGAAGGCTGGTTTTTAGCCCGATAATGATTTCGTTGTCTATTAATGATTCTGTTACTTTTTTGACGTCGATTTCCTCGGGGGTTACTTCCATTGGTTGCGAAACAAATAGATTTAGCTGGCTAGGGGGAATGACTTTAGTCTCATGGCAAGTCTGTTTGATGTAGTTGTCGATTTTTTTCCGCAACTCCTTAAACGAATCTTCGATGTTAAAAAGCGCTCCCAATTCGATTAGTTGCTGCTCAAAGCGCTCCGTTTTTTTGGGGGTTAATTGTGCTATTTGTTTTGTTATATCTTTCACTAAACGGATGCATTGACGAAGCATTTTTTGTGGCAACTCTCGTTTGATTCCAGCGATTTCCGGCAAAATTTTATTTTTCAGCTTATGTAATTTAAAGTTAAGCAAGAGCTGATTGTGAAGGAGTATTGTGTTTTGCTCCCATTGCCCGGGATAATGGTACAGGTTTGATTTGGCTTCTTTGGCTTTGCGGGTATTTTCTTTATTGTTTGCGAGTACTTCCAGTCGTTGATTATTTAGCTTATCGACTTTTTTGAGTACGGTGTTGCAAAATTTCCTTCCCAATTCATTTAGGTCATGTACAAATTGTTTTTCCTCCTGTTGAATTGCTTCTCCAATTTTTTGGAGGAGTAGCTCTACTGATTTTTTTTCTTTGGTGTCAATCCATTTTTTTATAATGAGGTGAAAAAGTAAGGTACTCTTCCCAAAGTTAAAAAAGGTTTGCTCAAAACTAACTAAAAAGTCATTTCGGAAGAGTTGTTGGACGTTTTTTTTGAGATGAATGGTGGATTGTTTCTTACCGGGAATTCTTTTTATCATCTTTTTGAAACGGGCGATATCCTGCGTGTCTCCAAATCGAGGAGAGAGGTCTTGCTCTGAGTAGAGCCGAACAATTTTAGAAGGCATCTTTTCGATATGTGCCTCTGCCTCTGCGAACATTTCATTCAATACTCTTTCCATCTCTTGTGAAATGCTACTTAGTCGATTGTTTTTTACATCATCCACCAGGGTTATGACTTTGTCATAAAAATCGGCTTCGTCAATGGCTTCCTTTTTTAGAAGCAACAGGCAGGTTGTAATAACATCGGCGTATTTGGCGTAAATTTTTTCGCCCAGTTTTTGGTTTAATTCGGCTAACTGGGCATCCAATTGGTGAATGGGCTTGTCTATTGCCTCAAATTTACTGCTGCCAAGCACAATGCCGGAAGTAGTGGTTGGCTCAAATTGGGTGCCAGATATTTGACCTGCATACTCTTTTTCCAGCTCGGTATTAAAGGAGGTTTCTTCATAGAAATCAGAGGATGCCTTGACGATAAGAGTCGTCCCTAGCACATCGAGCAACTCATTGGTCTTTTCGACGAAATTCTTTGCCTTCTTTTTGCCCAAGTCGGGCAGGTCGATAATAATTAAGTCCGCCTCGTTGGAGTTGGCTTTTACCACCTCGTAAAACGCTTCCTTTTTACCCGCTTTACCAACTACTTTTATTTCGACATTTTTGCGCAGGGTTGCCACCCGTTTGCGCATTTCTCTTTCGAGTACGGAAGCGTCATTGTTTTGTACATCGTAGTATAAAAACCGGATTTGTGCTCCTGCCCAGTCGGGGGATGCGTGTATCAACTTGACCAGTTGTACGGTAAAATAACTGATTTGACTCAAGTCTCGCCACCAAATATCAATCTGTTGTTTTTCACCAAAGCCACGCTTCTTATCATAGTCCAAAAACAGAATATTGTAATCCAACTGATGCAAGATATTAATCATGGTAGAAAAACGAATCGGATCTTTGGTGTTTCTCGCCCACCCCATTAATATCGTATTGGGCTCCACCCCGGAAAAACCATAGGTTCCGGCAATGGTTTCGATGCCGTCATATATATCCCGGCAGGTTTTCTGACGATAAAAAATACCATCATTAGCCGTTTCGTTATTCAGAATGGATTGTTTTTGTTTCGGAAAAAGTACTTTGGCATTCTTATCTTCGATTAGGTCGAAATTGGAAATCATTCCATTCCTCCCTGCTATGGCTGTACTAAACTCTAACAAGTGAGGTCTTGCTCGTGTCCCTCCACTAAAAAGCAGGATATTGGGTTCCCAATTACGCTTGTGAACACCGCCCTTATTTAAATTTTTCAGGCCAAATTTGACAATTGAGCTCCATACGTTTTGCCATACATCTCCCGTGCCGAGTTCCAATTGTTTTCGCGTGAGCCAAAGAAAAATAAATAAGATAATGATGACGGAGGCAATGGTTGCCGCAATATTGAGTTGTATCATCAATAATAGGGTGACAATCGCTCCAACCAGCGGAATAAAAATATTTATCTTAAATGCAGGTTGGAAGTCAGGACTAGCCCATTGTTCTAAAAAAGCGGACAAGTTGATAAACATATATGCGGCTAAATAAAACATGGCAACTACCTCTGCGATAACATCTAATTCTCCAATTAAAATACCGGCTTCCGCCAGGATGAAAGTAAGAATTAATGCATTTCGGGGCTCATTATCTCTCCCTATGCCCTTGGCGAAAATCTTTGGCGTGATTCCATCGAGCGACATTGCCTGTAGGATACGGGGTGCACCTAAAATACCTCCAAGTGCCGATGATAAAGTAGCGCCCCAAATGCCTGCTATTACCAATTGAGGTACCCAACTGAATTCGACGAGTGCATTGTTGTTTTTTTGTAATTCGGCCATTGGTATGTGGTAAAAAATAAATAATGCCAAGCCGATATAAACAGCAAAACCCGTAGCGACAGCGAGCATGGTTCCCCAGGGGATTGATTTCTTCGGGTCGCGTAGGTCGCCTGACATAGCCACTCCGGCAGTAAACCCCGTCACAGCCGGGAAAAAAATTCCGAAAAGGGTAGAAAAATTTTCTTGACCAATACTTACCTCTGCAAAATCAAATCCCTTTCCAGCCGTTGTTCCGAAGAGAATCGAAATAAGAGATAGTACAATGGCGCCAAGAATGAAAAATTGTGTCTTAATGGCAATGCTAGTACTGATAAATGCGATAGTCACAATCATCAATAAGGCTAATGAGCCTACGACTCTAAGGTGGTTGGTTGTGATTTCTTCTATCCCGAGGTAATCTTTCATAGCCAACAAGGCGCTTTCCCCAAAACCAATTAGATATAGGGCTATGCTTAATGCTGTCGCCACAAAGAGCGTCACCCCTATCGCACCACCAATGGGGAATCCAAGGCTACGGGAAAGCATATAATAAATTCCGCCTCCCCTGATTTTTTTGTCTGTTGCAATGGATGAAACACTTAGTCCCGTCGTTACAGATACGACGTGTGCCATCAAGATAATAAGAATAATCGTTGTGAGCGAGCCTGCATTTCCAACCACCCATCCGAGGCGCATATACATGATGACTCCGAGGATTGTTAGAATGGACGGTGTGTAAACACCAGCAAAAGTTCCAAACTTTCCTGATTTTGGCATTAGTTGAGATTTCTGTTAAAAATGCTAAAATAGGAATAAAAAGAGACTTGAAGGAAAAAGAGCACGTAATTTATGGTCCTACTACCTTAAATGTATAACTATAGTGACAAGCAGCGCAGTTTTTGGCTATTGCACTCAATTGAGATAACAGATATTTTGGGTCGCGATGCTCCTTTGCTGCCTGCGCTAAAACATCAAAACGATCCTGAGTGTCAAAACCGAGCGATTTGAATCGAAGCGGAACTTTTCCTACCAGTCCGGCGGGGGCGTTGTCGCGGATGAACTTCCCCGACCGTCTTGCGGCGGAAGCGACTTCTTCATAATTTTCCTTGGCAATCCCGTCTGCCACTTCCTGAAAACTGGAGAGGAAGCCTCTCATTTTTTCGCGGATATAATTGACTTCATCCTGATTGACTTTCACTGCCACTCTACCGTCATAATGTTTTTGCACATCACCGACGACAATAAATTTAAACACCAAACCTACGGTAGTCAAAAAAAAGAATACCGTTAAAAACGCTAATTTCTTCATTACAAAAGGGGGATTAAAATCTAAAAAAAAATCATAACTATAACGCAGAGAAATAGAATTAATCAACGCCTCGCCACAATTATTACAACAAAGATAATGGTTTTTGGGTCAATAAGTCAATTAATATTCTTTTATTCAGCCTTAATTATCCTGTAAACAGTCGCAGCCTTACCATTATTTACAACCAAAAAGTAAACACCTGAAGGTGCTTTCGACATATCAATTTGACCTGTTCTGTTGATTTCTTGTTCTTCTAGCACTTTGGCCTGATTGTTAAAAATCCGGACTCGTAGTGGCGTGCTTGGGCTCGAAATATACAAGGTGTTTTTTACAGGATTAGGAAAAATATCAACCGACATTTTCTCCGCTTCACTCGTTGCTGTCATCAGCATGATAACTGCCGAGAATGCATTTCCACAATATGGATTCTGGGCGTTTAACGTGACCTCATAAGCACCTGGCGTTGCGTATTCATGTGTTGGGTTTTCTTCCGTTGAATGATTGTTGTCTCCAAAATTCCAATTATAATAATTCGCATTTTGGGAGGTGTTTTGGAAGCTGACAATTGTCGGGCTCAGAATGTCGTAGGTAAATGATGCAGAGGGACTACTCTTTACGACGACTGCCATTTCATTGTGAATCTCACTCATTCCTAAACTGCCGGCTACATTCAGCGTTACCGCATAAATACCCGGGGTCTCATACTGCACAACAGGGTTTTCATCGGTTGATGTCGTCGGTGTTCCTCCGGGAAATGACCATAGAATATTCGAATAAACCCCCGTGGACTCATTGTGAAAAGTCACTTCTAGTGGAGCACAGCCACCGGCCTGGGAGGTCGAAAAGTCGGCTGTCGGAGCAACGCCCAATTCAATGGTTTGCATATAAGTACTTACCCCACAATCATTAGTCACCGAAAGCGAGATAGTGTAAACGCCTCCTTCCGAATAAGTGTGCGATGGATTGGAATCATTGCTGTTGGTGCCATCGCCAAAATCCCA
This sequence comes from Saprospiraceae bacterium, assembly GCA_027008975.1. Taxonomy (GTDB): domain Bacteria; phylum Bacteroidota; class Bacteroidia; order Chitinophagales; family Saprospiraceae; genus JALVDO01. The sequence goes on from JALVDO010000041.1 coordinate 13,820, forward strand.
AAGATAAGCGTCCCCTTCTTCTGATAGATTCGTTGTGCCAACTACCAACCCATCGATGGTCACCTCAAAAAATGGAAATGGCAAAGGGGCTACACTTAGTTGAAATCCGTCGGAAAAGACCGGTTCAAAGCAATCCGACATTAAGACGAGACGGTAGGTGTATGCTTCCATGTCTAAGGTGGGCTCACTAATGGTCAGCTCCGCTGTCATTGTTCCTTGATATTGTTCGTTATCCGCGAGGGCGACGAAGCCCAATCCCGTATTTATTTCCCATTGGTATGTAAGGTTGGTTCCTTCGTATTGAGGATTAATGGTTGTTTCTATACCTTCGCAAATCTGCCAGGTTGATTGGCTTGCGGTGAATACCGGAGCCGTATAGTCATTAGTATTTTCCGGTATGGAAAAGATGCTCTCCAGTATGCCATTTTGTCCTGCTGTCGCTCCATTGGATGTCACCGGGCAGGCTGTCGAGTTAATGCTTTTTCCCGGTGCTCCGGCATCGAGAACATAATCGGAAGATGCCAAGTTGAAATTGGTCAATATTCGTCCGCCACTTCCACCTCCGCCGGGTCCCATACAGCGGTCTGCTCCGTGATTATCACCATCACCGCCATTGCCTCCCATTGCCTGCAAATCTAGGTTGTCTATCGTATTACACAATAGAAGGATTGATCCGGCGCCTCCACCACCGCCGGCGCCATCTGTTCCGGAAGTGGCAAGCGCATCCGCCCCATTGGCACTAATGATCTCGTTGTTCCCATGTAGTTCATCGGCTATGATAAAAATAATTCCGCCACCTCTACCACCGTCTGTTCCGCCATCATTGTCTTCATGGCCGGCACCACCGCCACCGCCCATAAAAATCCTATTGGCAGTCGAAGAGATAGCTTTTCCGCCAAGTCCGGGGAAATCACCGTCACAACCAAAAAGGGAGGGTTCTCGATTTTCACCACCCTGTCCGCCTGTCCTTACATTGGCACCACCACCACCGCCTGAATTGTGAGCATTACCACCACCACCGGCGTTTGCCTGTGGTCCTCGCCCCGACTCCTTGCCGGAAATAACGGGCGCAATACCCTCCCCTTTTTGTGCACCGAACCAATCGTTGAGCTCATACCAATAATCATTGGCATTGGTTAGAAACGTACAGGTGTTGATGGCTGTAATATCTGCCACCCCCCCTCTAAATCCAATCCCATCGGCACTAATCCCGGCGTTAAGTGATAAATTAGAGGCTTGTAGCGCAATCACACCGCCTTTGCTTCCATTCCAAGGCATTCCCGTCACTGTTCCCGATACTGTAGCTATCTCGTATGCCGGCATTGAGACCAGTTGAACAGATGCACTAAAATCATACGGATATAAGAGGGTCGATGACAACATTATTTCATTTCCTGTCACTCCTGTGATATGGACGAGTTCGTAGTGACCTGCTTCTCCTATTTGCGTGATGGTGCCAAAGGATGAGTTATTGTCGGAATTAATGGTTGCCCCTTGCATTTGAATAATTATCGCCTCTGAAACATCTTCAAATCCACTCGTGTCATCAACCGTCAGTACGCTGCCGCACTCAACTTCCTGATAAGAAAGTACTGCTGCATAATCATTAATGATACCGGAAATATTGCTTTGAGCAAAAAGACAAAAGGGAAGTAATGATATGAAGGTAATAATTGATTTCATAAGCTATTGCTTTTAGAGAGAGGGGTCAAAATGCGTTTCACAATGCCCGGACCCTCGTAAATCATCCCAGAAAACACCTGTATTAGATCAGCTCCGGCGTCTAATTTTTCCTGTGCATCTGCTGCCGTTTCGATACCTCCGACACCAATGATGACCATTTCAGGAACTCCGTTTTGGCGTAAATATTTGATGACTTCGGTCGCACGGTGTTTCAATGGAGCACCGCTCAATCCGCCATTGCCGATTTGATTGATTTCAGCACTAGAGGTTTGCAGCCCCGACCTTCCAATAGTCGTATTGGTGGCGATGATGCCGCTTATTTTGGTTGATTTCACAATCTCCAGTATGTCGTCCAATTGTTCATTGGTCAAATCCGGTGCAATTTTTAATAAAATCGGCTTGGGATGCCCGTACTGATGATTTACTTTTTGTAATTCCAAAAGCAATTTGGAGAGCGGTTCTTTTTCCTGCAATGATCGCAGTCCGGGGGTGTTGGGAGAGCTGACATTGACTACAAAATAATCGACTACATCGAATAGGCGCTTGAAGCAAATGAGGTAATCCTCGAAGGCTTTTTCGTTGGGAGTATCTTTGTTTTTGCCGATATTCCCTCCTATGAGGACATTAGAGGTGTTGGCCAGTTCCAGATTGCCGGCGAGTACATCCACCCCCATATTGTTGAACCCCATCCGGTTGATTAAAGCGCGATCTTTCGGAAGCCTGAAGAGCCGTGGTTGTGGATTGCCAGGTTGTGGGCGGGGCGTAACAGTACCCACCTCTATGAATCCAAACCCCAAAGTTTTAAGCTGCTCCACATAAGTGCCGTTTTTGTCAAAACCGGCAGCCAGTCCGACAGGGTTTTTAAAAGACAATCCCATTACTTTCTTCTCAAGTGAAGGTTTTTTGACGCTAAAAAGGGATGTTGATAGATAAATAAATCCCGGAATTTTAGAAAGCGTTTTGAAGGCGCTCATCGTCAGATGGTGAGCCTTTTCTGCGGATATTTTGAATAATAGCGGTTTGAGTAGTCTTTTGTACATACCATTATATCAAGAATCCTCTTTTACTAATAGCTGGAAGCCATTACCATGGATGTTAACGATCTCAATATTCTCATCCTCCTTGAAGTATTTTCTCAATTTGGTAACAAAAACATCCATACTTCTGGCCGTAAAGTAATCATCCTGC
>JALVDO010000042.1 GCA_027008975.1 Saprospiraceae bacterium
TAGGAAAATATCTCAAGTTTGGAAACAAAGAGACTAAATCATTCAAGAGTCCGAATACAACGACCTCAAGGGGAGTACGTTATCCCAAAGAAACGGTCACACCAAATACTCAACCAAAATCAAAATGGAAGCATGTTATAGATCTCGTATTTGGTCATTTTGATTCACCAAACCAATAATCGTGTTAAAATTAAGCCAATCAAATTCTGTTGTTATTCGATATATTCTAGCCGCTATTTTGAATACGGTTAAGGGATTTTGGGTAAGATCGAAAAACATGAAATTCAAATTGCTATTACTCGGTGGGATGTTTTTATTTTTAATATCTACTTGGATTGGAGTTCTTTTTTATGGGATTCTGCTAGCCATTATTTTTGCTGATATTATCATTGAAATTTTGGGATATATTGGAATTTCAAAAAGACAAGAAAGATTTCATCCCAATGGAATAAGTGTTGAGTTTTGTGATGTTTGGTTCCAGTTTATGGTAGATGAGTACAAATGGAACAAAGTAAAGTGGGAGGATGTTTCATTGGTGTTTGACAACAAAATAATAGGTAATATTTCTTTGTATAATAGTAAGACTAAAGAATTTCATTTGATTTTTAGGGATAGAGAGAACGATGACATGTTCATGCAATTTAGAGAATTAGTAATGTCTAAGCAAAAAAGAATTTATTAAATAGGCTCGTTATGTCCCCGCTATCACCGCCATAATTAAAAATTAAAAAACACAACATACCATCGCAAACCGCATCAAGGTATAGCTCTTTGACCTATGGTTTGGAGCATTTTTGGCCAAAAGCTTACACCAATATCCGCATTGCGACCACAGGTCGCAGCGAATAAGTTCGTTTTTTGTTGTGCATATTAGCCCCCCTTTTGCCCTTGCACTTTATACTTTAGCCATTCCTAGTAAACACCTCATCAACCACCAACCCCTCAATGCTCTCCAACTTCTCCGTTTCCGCCACATTGCACTTAGCCACATGAGCTTTGAATTGAGTGATTTTCTGCTCTACCTCGCTCAAAGGGATGGCGACTACAATGACGGCATCCGAGGTGAATTCTTGCTTGACAACCTCGAAATCCCCTCGTTTAATGGCATTCATTACATCGCTCATTAGGGCGTAATCAAATTTTATTTCGAAAAGTGCCTTAACTGTCTTTTCTACAATTGCTGCCTTTTCAAGTGCTGTAGCGGTAGCCGTTTTATAGGCATTGATTAGCCCCGAGGTGCCGAGTTTCGTTCCGCCGAAATAGCGTACAACGACGACTAGAACATTCGTCAATTCCAGCCGGTCTATTTGTCCAAGTATGGGCTTGCCGGCAGTACCGGATGGCTCTCCATCATCATTGGCGCGAAAGTTATTTCTATCCAACCCAAGACGGTAAGCGTAACAGTGGTGGCGGGCTTTGAAGTGCTCTTTTTTGATTGCGGCAAGCTTTTCCTGTATGGATTCGGCATTGTCAGTAGGATAGGCGTATGCAATGAATTTGCTCCCCCTGTCTTTAAACTCACCTTCCGATGGATTGGCAATGGTATAAAACGTATCCTTCATCTAATGCATGGTTAAGAAAGCCAAAATTAACCCAAAAATAATAGCAATAAACTTTTTTCCGGATATTTTATGCGACCGGGAGCTATCTGTCTCAAATAAGATGGTCGTTGCCACGTGCAAAAAGGAGCCGGCGACCAACGCCATACTATAGTTGATGACTTCAGGGGAAGAGGTGACAAAAGAGAAACTCCAGGCTCCGATGGGTGACATCATCGCAAAAACAACAAGTGCTATCAGGGTGGACGTCTTTTTGAATCCGGAACTTAACAATAAAACTGCCAGTGCAAAAGACGCCGGAATTTTGTGCAAAACAATACCGTACAAAAGGTGGTTAAAAGTAAGATGGGTTAACGTTGTGTAGTTATTTAATGGAACGCCTTCGATCAGGGCATGTAGGCACAATCCCAGTAATATTTGAGCTGCATAACTTGTTTTTGCTCCTTGGTGGGCGTGAATATGCCCATGTTCGACGCCTTGAGAAAGTTGTTCGAGTACTAACTGAACAAAGAAACCAACCAAAATCCAAATGCCGGTATAAGGGTATGAAACTGAGAAAATACCCGGAAGAATGTGAAGGGCTGTAATGCCAAGAATGTAAGCTCCACTAAAGGAAAGCACTAGTTGTAAGCTGTCCTTCGTCCTTCTTTTGGTCAGAAGAATCCCCAAGCCTCCACCTAAAAGCACACTCGAAAATAGAATTAAGTATTCAAGATTGTTCATAAATATGTGCAATTTTTGCGCTCCAATATATTTTGGACATCGCCCAGGCGATAAGCGAACCAAGTATCGATCCGGAAATTACATCAAGCGGAAAGTGTACTCCGACATAAACCTGCCCAAAAGCAATGGATGCAGCCCAGAGTAATAAAGGGATTTTAATTCGCTTAAGGAAACGCCCAAGAGTTGAAACAAGGAATACCGCCAAGGCAAAATGATTGGTGGCATGCGATGAGGTAAAACTATGCCCGCCTCCACAAGGGACAAGTAATTTGACATCATCTGCCAATCCGGGCGTTCGGCAAGGGCGTAATCGCTCCACACTTTTTTTAATTATTTTACTGCTCATCGTGTCCGCAATTCCAACGCACAATATTGCGGTTAACAAAAATAGTAAGCCTGCCTTTTTAAACTTCCAACCTACCCACACGGAAAATAACAAATACAAGGGAATCCAGGTTGTTTTCTCCCGCCATAACGGCATGATGGCATTTAACCATCCGTTATCCCAATGGTTTATCAGTTGGAAAAGATGTTGGTCAAATTGAATCAGTTCATCCATCTTTTTTTGCTATTAAAATCAACCTTGGGCTTTTTTGTACGTCAAAACCCTCCAATTGATAATTACCGAAGATATGGATAATATCTAAATTTGCCTGCTGAAAGAGAAACTTCATTTCGTTTGCATTTATCAAGCGTACCCTTTCGGTAAACGAATAGGAGTGGTTATCAGCGACAAATTTTATGTTTTTATATACAAATCCTCCCTCTATATTTTTTGAAATTCTAAACAAGATACCATCTACTTCTTTTTCCTCATAAGGTATCAACCATCTTCGGACTTGCGCTTCATTCAGGAAGTCCATCACATAGACGCCATTGGGTTTTAAGTTTATCCAAACAGACTTTAGTACCTTAATATCCTCCTCAACGTCATTAAAATACCCAAAACTCGTAAAAAAACTAAAGATATAGTCAAAGTATGATTCCTTATAAGGCTCGCGCATATCGTGGACGGCACAACGCAAATTGGGGTGACACTGCCTTTCTGCCGTAGCAATACTCTCCGGTGATAAATCCAATCCCGTGACGTCGTACCCCTTCTCGGCTAATTGGAAGGCGTGCCGTCCCTTGCCGCATGCTAAATCCATGATTTTTGCCCCGCTTGGAGGTTGTAAAAAGGCAATGAGTTTGTCAATGAAAGCTGCTGCTTCCTCCATATCTCTATCCTTGTACAGGATATGGTAGTAAGGGGAATCAAACCACGACTCATACCATTTTTTTGTCATAACGTCCTTCTTTCGATATAAAAAATTCATTGCCAATACGCAAATTTATAACCTCACGGATTGAAAACACCCTTCCTCCATTTTTGTTCTGATAGTCAAATGTATTTCCTCGGTTATTTTTAACCTATCCATCAATAAGTTATTATATTTGCCGTATGGGTTTATTCCCTTAAGCGTACTTTCGAAATAGTGGCAACTACTTACCACCTTACTCTTTTCAGTCTGAACGCAGTAGGTGAAAGCAGTTGCAAACAATGAACACAGCATTATGCCTAATCAAATTACAATACCACCAATTCTTTGGCAACCGGATCAAAGGGTCATTGAGACTAGTAACCTTCAGAAATTCATGGACTGGCTTTCTGAAAAAAGAGGTCTGCATTTTGACGATTACCACCAACTTTGGAAATGGTCTGTTGATGATTTAGAAGGCTTTTGGGAATCTGTTTGGGAGTTTTTTGAAATTATATCCTATACACCTTATGATGTTATTTTGAGCCAGCATCAAATGCCCGGTGTGAAGTGGTTTGAAGGGAGTAGCCTGAACTATGCCGAACATATATTCCGACAATATACCGATGAGCGTCCGGCAATCATTTATCAGTCAGAACATATTCCGCTTACCGAAATGTCCTGGAGGGAACTGAAATATCGGGTGGCGTCGATGCGTGCATGGCTTCAATCGCAAGGTATTGGCAAAGGTGATAGGGTAGTGGCATATATCCCCAATATCCCGGAGGCGAGCATTGCCTTTTTGGCGGCGTGTTCACTTGGTGCAATATGGTCGAGTTGCTCACCTGATTTTGGCGTCAGTAGCGTAATGGATCGGTTTTCACAGGTTGAGCCCAAAATACTAATTGCGGCAAATGGGTATTATTACGGCGGAAAATCCTACAACCGTATGGCGGAAGTCACAGCCTTGACAGAGCAACTCCCGTCTTTGGAAAAAGTAGTTGTTATTCCATTTCTGACTACAAAAGCAACTATCCTGCCGCTTGAAAAGATGCTACTTTGGGAGGAAACGCAGTTGCGTCAGGATGCACTACTTACCTTTGATGCTGTACCATTCGGACATCCAATATGGGTATTGTACTCTTCGGGTACAACCGGCATTCCTAAGGCGATTACTCATTCACATGGTGGTGTTTTGCTGGAGCATTTGAAGTACTTAGTTTTGCAAAATGATGTAAAACCGGGAGAACGATTCTATTGGTTCTCCACGACGGGTTGGATGATGTGGAATTTTGTACAGGGAGCAATGCTTGCCGGCGCAACAATAGTCCTTTACGATGGAAGCCCCGGATACCCCGACTTGAATGTGCTATGGGAAATGACTGAAAAAGCGAAAATAAACCACTTTGGAACGAGCGCACCCTTTTTGGTTGCCAGTATGAAGAAGGGAATTGCCCCGGGAGAGAAATTTGATTTGTCCGGGTTAAGGTCGATTGGCTCAACAGGCGCCCCCTTACCACCGGAGGCTTTTGACTACGTTTATGAAAAAATAAAAGAGGATGTCTGGCTGTGTTCCATGAGTGGAGGAACAGATGTTTGTACGGCTTTTGTCGGTAGTAGTCCTCTCTTGCCCGTTTATGAAGGGGAAATTCAGTGTAGGGCATTGGGATGTGCGCTCTATGCTTGGAACGACGAAGGCAGGCCGGTAACCAACGAAGTAGGAGAGATGGTCATCACCGCCCCTATGCCATCCATGCCGATTTTCTTTTGGCATGATGAAGGAGACAGCCGTTATAAAGAGAGTTACTTTGAGATGTTTCCGGGTGTTTGGCGACATGGCGACTGGGTGCTTATTACCAACCGGAAGACCTTAATCATTAAAGGAAGATCAGATGCTACCTTAAATCGACAAGGCGTCCGAATTGGCACAAGCGAAATATATCGCTCCGTTAACAAGATAAAAGAAATTAAGGATAGCCTGATTGTAAATTTGGAACTGGAAGGAGGGCAGCATTACATGCCTCTGTTTATCTTAATG
>JALVDO010000043.1 GCA_027008975.1 Saprospiraceae bacterium
GCTCTACCGTCCATTGTCTGTTCAAGTCTTTAACGATGAATCGCTTGTTCTGATCTATTGCACGTAGATTTCCCCGAAGCCCTACAAACCGTCCTTTGAACTTAAAATCCGGATTGATGAGTGGTTCTTCCTCCAGCATCTGAAACATGATAACAAGGGCGTTAATACCCGCAGGTTCATTGCCGTGCATTCCCCCGATGCAAATAAAAAGGGGACCTTTCTCCTCTCCCTGATATGTTCCAATTACTCTCTTTTCCATACGGGGCGCAAGGTAGCTATTGCGACAAAATTTTCAAAGAAATATGTGTGAATTTATACAGAGAAAAAATAACTATTCGTCGATGCTACTGACCGTCCCTTAAACATTCGCAAAACGATACAAGCACCTATAAGATTAGGGCTTCTCATCCTTCCACTGCCACAAATAAAAACACGCTAATGTCCGGTATGGACGCCACGGCTCCGCGAGCGCCTCCATCTGCTTCAGTATGGACTTCTTATCGCCCTCTAATCCATAGAGCCGAATCATCGCCTGCTGAATACCAAGGTCGTTGACGGGGAAAATATCTTCCCGCTCCAGCGTAAACATAAGCAACATCTGCACCGTCCATTTACCGACACCCTTTATTTGCGTAAGCAAATGAAGTATTTCTTCATTGCTCTTCGTGTCCCAATCGAGGTCGAATAGCTCCTCTTCCAGAAAGAACGCTGCAACATTCCGTATATAAGCAGCTTTCTGGCGCGATAACCCAACTGCCCTTAGCTCCTCCATATCCATATTCAGAATCTGCTCTGCCACGGGGTAATCATCCGGAAACAGCAACATAAAACGCCCATAGATGGTCGTCGCCGCCTTGGTCGACAACTGCTGGTAAACAATAGATCGAATCAATTGGGAATAGACATCGCGATAGACCTCCGACCAACTCAAAATAGTTGCTTCCATGACGCGTTTTAGCTTATCATCCCGGTGTAAGTGTTTTATTTTATGTTGTGCTAGCATTTTTTTTATTATTCTATCAGTTCCCGCAAAGGTGCGCCCATACCCATACGGGCGCGTACCGGTGCGGGCAAGCAAAGGTTTCGCTAAGGACACAAAGATTCTCCCCACTCGCCCATTTGCCCATTCGCCTGCTCTCCTATTCAATCATTCTATCATGTATTCCGCGCCTAAGCTTGTCTCCCGCACGGAGTAAGGGAGGTTGACACCTTCTCGTCTTCGCCTCTTAACAAGGCTTCGGCTTTGAAGCCCGCCTCACGACTGAGAGCTTGCCTCCCGAAGGAAACGAGGGAGGGAGGGAGGGAGGGAGGGAGGTTATCACCTTGTCGCTCATTCAATCATTCAATCATTCAATCATTCACACATTCTATCATTAAAATTATTACCTTTGCGCGCACAAAATAATGAAATTCACTTATGATTCATAAAGAGGGGCCAAAAATAATTGCGATATCCATTCTGATTATCACGGGATTGTACTATGGGTTGACGTATTTAATGCCAGGTTTATACTGGTTATTTGCCCTTGCGGGAATACTGGCAATTGCCTTTTCTTTTTGGTTTTTCAGAAATCCTAAACGGCCGGTCGCCAATCCGGCTAACAACCCGATATTAGCTCCCGCGGACGGAGAAATTGTCGTTATTGAAAAAACATTGGAAAGTGAATACTTCAAGGATGAGAGGATTCAGGTTTCCATCTTCATGTCCCCGCTTAACGTCCACGCCAATCGCCATCCCACCAACGGGATTATTGAATATGTTCAACATCACCCGGGAAGACATCTCGTCGCGTGGCACCCCAAATCATCCACCGAAAACGAATGCACAACCATTGTTATCAACAACGGAATATGCCCTCTCCTGCTACGGCAAATTGCTGGAGCAATGGCGAGGCGAATCGTCACCTATGCACAGGTCGGTGACCAGGTACTTCAGGGAGAAGATTTGGGTTTTATCAAATTTGGATCCAGAGTAGATTTATTTTTTCCCTTAGACGCTGAAATTGCCGTCAAAATCGGTGATAAAGTAAAGGGGAACATCTCCGTTATTGGAAAAGTCTAATAGTCTTATGACGGAATCAATCGCTTCAATCTGGGAATACGGATGGCATTGAGTGCCTCCTTAAGCTGTTTTTCTGTGACATTCTCACCATCGATGGTAAACAGAATTCTATCCTCTACGATAATGGCTTTACTACCACTCTTGTCATTACTGTCATAACTTTCAAAGGCTTTATAACCATCAATTGTGGTCGTTCGTTCATAACCGTGATCGGATTCGTTATCGACCTCTACTTTTGCCCAACCGGCCATCGTTGACATCATCATTCCCAAACCGCCGGCATCGACAATAGATACCTTTATTTTTGCGTCACCATCTTCATAAACTGCTTCTGCCGTCGATGCTTTTAGATTGCCAATACCTGATTTTTGTCCTTCAATGGAGGTTCTATCCAAGCCTGCTATGCTGGAAGGCAGTAGGGCTTTCATTTCCCTAAAGTCGGTGAGTTTCACATCTTTGCCGTCTCCCAATAATTGGTTGATACCCTTCTCGATGTCATCACTATTGAGGTCGATCTTGACATCTTTGCCGTCTTTATCCTTGACATTTAGATGGATGCCGGAGTCATCATTAATGTTAATAGTAACCCCTTCCTCCGGCTTTTCTTTCTTGGTGTCACTGGCACAGGAGTACAACCCGAAAGAAAATAATGCAGTCAAAAGCAAAGAAAAAATTGTCGTTTTTCGCATGTTGTTGATAATTTATGGTTTTGTAAAAGAATTCTACCATAAAAACAACAACCCCTCCCAAATTATTGTATGGGGAGTATAAGCCTGACTTCCCGAGGCTCATAAAGTCACGACAAAGCCGTCATTCACACCGTAATTGCGTTTGATTTCATCACGCCATCCGGCAGCATTTTTCCGTTCTCGAAAAGGGCCTACGACTACTTTATAGAAAGGCTTTCCATTAACCCACCTTTTTTTGAAATAAATATACCCAATGCCTTTTCTGCGTAGTGACAAGATGAAATTTTCCGCATTATTAAAATCCGAAAATGCGCCGACTTGTACGGCATACCCCGGCACCGCGGGCAACTCTCTTACTACAGATGAATGATTGGTGGTGGTAACGGTTCTTACAACCTTTTTGGAGGCATGAATCTCAGACCAATATCGAAGTCTGGATGTCGGTGGTTCATTGTTAGCAAACCCTATTTTGCCTACGGGCATGCTTACCAGCATTAGTGCAAATCCTAGTGTTTTTGTAATTTGTTTCATGTCTCAATAAGTGTTATCCTCAGTGTGCCAGCCATATTTTCACTAAAGGCGAGCATACCTGAGCGCTAGTAAAATAACAAGGTGAATCTTAAATAAGGCAAGTGAATGCGACAAAGATATATTTTTTTTCAAAAAAAGCAAAATTTCTCAGCTCCTTTCAGCCTCCCAGATTAACTTTTTCCCAAATCCCAGGGTGTTATCAGTATATTTCACATACGTTAATTTTATCGTCCAGATATCTCCTGGCACCGCTCTTGCGTAGGGGTATTTTTTGTAATACTTTTCTTTGGCTATTGCCAAAATTTCTCCACCGTCGGTCTGAAACTCCCCCTGAAATTGAATGCCCCGCACCTTTCCCACCTTTAGTTTGTCGGGCAGGATACTACCGGCAACTTCGATATTGCTCAACGCCTCCTCAATGTGTCGAGATGTTTTATCAGACTTAAAAACGAGCAATTTATGCCCCAGCTCCAAGGCAAAAAAGCAGCTCGCCACCCAGGGAACCCCATCCTTTGTTGTCGCCAGATTCAAGACAGTTTGCTGCCTAATAAATGCCCATATTTTTTCTTCTTCTTTTGCTGTTAACTTCATCTTTTTTCTTTTTTGCAAAGGTATGAAAAAGGAGGGAGAACACAGATGTCGCAGATGGTACGAATTATCACAGATGAAAATTTGTGATAATCCGTTGAATCTGCGTCATTCGTGTTCATGTTTTTTATACCTTTGCCCCATGATGATAAAGTTTATATTAAATAATCAGACAATTGTGACAGATGTCAATCCGGGTGTTCCGCTACTCGACTTTATCCGGGAGCACAAGCAATTGAAAGGGACTAAAATCGGGTGCCGTGAGGGAGATTGCGGAGCCTGCACCGTATTAGTCGGTACCCTGGAACAGGGAAAATTAGCATACAAAAGCATTACATCCTGTATTTCCCCCCTCGGCAATGCCAACGGCAAACACATTGTCACAGTCGAAGGTATTAATCTGGAAGATAAACTGAATACCGCCCAAAAGGCAATGGTTGAGCACTCGGGTACCCAGTGTGGATTTTGCACTCCCGGCTTTGCCGTATCACTGACGGGTGCTGTGCTCAATGGAACACGAGAATACGAGGCTTCCATTGATGCATTGAGTGGGAATATCTGCCGCTGCACCGGCTACAAATCCATAGAACGGGCTGCTTACGAAGTCACGGATAGGTTACTCTCACTCGGAGAAAGCACCAGTATCGAAACATTGATTGAACATGGATTCATACCGCCTTATTTTAGCACAATTGGCGAAAGGCTACGCGCGCTGAAAACCGAAAAATTCATGGGTAGGCAGACGATGGTTAGCGGTGGTACCGACCTCTATGTCCGTCATTCAGACCGGCTTTCGGAGGAGGCCGTTTACCTGCTGAATCAGGATGAAAAACTCAAGGGAATTCGCATTCAGGATGGCATTTGCACGCTTGGCGCAAATGTGACTGTATCCGAAATAGCCAACCATCCGGTATTACAGCAAAATTTCCCGCGGTTGGATGCCTTTGTCCGACTAGTTTCTTCAGAGCAAATCCGGAATATGGGAACAATAGCCGGCAATTTTGTCAACGCCTCCCCTATCGGGGATATGTCTATTTTCTTTTTGGCACTCGATGCCACCCTGACCATCAAAATGCTCAATGACGAATACAGGACTGTTGCTTTAAAAGAGTTTTTCAAGGATTACAAGATGTATGATTTGCGAGCGGGCGAAGTCATTCAATCTGTTACTTTTTCCCTTTTGGGAAAGGATACCCATTTCAATTTTGAGAAGGTGAGCAAGCGGACACACCTTGATATTGCGAGTGTTAACAGCGCGCTTCAAATTTCCGTAAAGGACAATAAAATCCAATGGGCACATCTCGCTACCGGAGGCGTTAGCGCCATCCCGAAATACCTGTTTAAGACCGGTGATTTTTTGCAAAATAAGCCAATTGATACCGATACCATTTTGGCTGCAGCCAAAATACTACAAACGGAAATATCACCCATCAGCGATGTAAGAGGAAGTGCCGAATACAAGCGTCAACTCGCCGAAAGACTGTTATTTGCCCACTTTATCGAGCTATTCCCAAAGCGTATTCATTTCAAAAATCTATTCCAATGATGAACGATTTAATCAATAAAGATGCCTATGGGCACGTGCGGGGCGAATCCCTTTTTGTGGATGATATGACGGTGCAGCAGGGGACGCTCTACGGTCTGGTTTTCGACTCGCCCAAAG